>JBJTXX010000318.1:0-956 GCA_046082485.1 Actinomycetota bacterium | reverse complement strand
GTGGGGCTGACGCCGGCCGATGTGGCCTCGAGGGTCGTGGTGTCGGCGGCGGTGCTGGGGTTCGCGGTGCTGTGCGGCACGGTGGGCCTGACCGCAATGGGCATGCTGCCGGCCTCACCGGTGTGGCTGGCGCTGCCACTGCTGACCGGGGCGATGGGCGCATGGGTGGCCTGGCGTGGCGTGGTGGGCCGCATCGGGGCGCGCAGGGCGGAACTGCGGCAGGCGGCCAACGACTTCGTGCAACTCGTCGCCGTCGGTCTCACCACCGACCAGAGCGTGGAGGAAGCCATTCGCTTCGCGCTGCAGGTGGGCGACAGTGCGGCGTTCCGGTCGCTTCGCACCGAACTCGGCAGTGCGCCGCAACGTGGCATTCCGGTGTGGGAGGCCATCGACGACTTCGGTCGTCGCGCCGATGTGCGTGAGCTCCGTGAGTTCGCCGCAGCGGTCGAGCGGCAGGGGCTGCAGGGCGTGTCGATCGCATCCACCGTTGCCACGCTGGCGGCAGCGATGAGAGCGAAGTCGCTCGACGAACTGGAGCGCGAGGCCGACAAGGCCAACGCGAACCTGTCGGGCCCCACCATCGGTTTCGTGGTCACCACGATCGTGTTCTTGGCATACCCACTGGCGCAGCGCATCAGCGATGCGTTCGGCGGGTAGCCGGACGGCGCACCCCCGCAGCGGTGCAACCCAAACCCCCCAACATGGAAGGAGTGATCATGAACGAACTCTTGTTGCCGTTCGCGGTCTGGATGCAGGTGTCGTTCGACGAGGTCGGCCGTCGCGCCCGTGCGGCGTGGGCCGAGCGAGCCGAGGAGGACGGCGTGGACGAAGCGGTCACGAAGATGATCTGGCTGGCGGCCGGCATCATCGTGGCGTTGGCCGCCACGGCGTTCTTCACGACGAAGTTCAACCAGGCCAAGACCCGCGTGCCCGACCCGCTGGTGCCGTGATGCTGG
>JBJTXX010000317.1:0-4204 GCA_046082485.1 Actinomycetota bacterium | reverse complement strand
CATGGCGTGCTCGGCATCGATGTAGGCACAGATGCCACCGTTGCGCTGGGCCTCGGCGACCACGTGCATCGCCAGCGTGGACTTACCCGACGACTCGGGACCGTAGATCTCCACGACGCGGCCGCGGGGCAGACCGCCCACGCCGAGCGCCACATCGAGCGCCATCGCGCCCGTGGGGACGGCCGAGATGACCATCGACCCCTTCTCGCCCATCCGCATGATGGACCCCTTGCCGAACTGCTTGTCGATGGCCGCCAGCGCGACGTCGAGTGCCTTCTCGCGATCGTTGCTCATTGTTGCTCCGTTCCCTTTCGTGACTGTCCGTGGAGGCCGTCTGCCTCGATGCGGTCACCCTACGGAGGGGGTGTCACAGGGTTTCCTGCACCCGGTGCCGTTCCCCACCGGGCGGGTGCCCGATCGAACGACATCACTGTAACTACGAACAACCGTTCGATCAAGCATCGTGCTCGATCACGCGTCGGAACCGGCCCCCACCGCGTTCGCGGCCTCGTCGAGTTCCTTGGCATCGGGCTTGTGGGTGGCAAGGTCGAACGCCAACCACAGCGTGTACGTCCAGGGGTAGAGGACGAGCGGGATGAGGATCGCCGCTGCGATGAACCCCGCCGTGAGGGCGAACGCCGGGTAGTCGGGCGCGGTGGCCACGAAGGCCACGACCATCGACACGCCGAGCAGGAAGAACGTGAACACCACGTTCAGCGCCACCGGGCCCAACTCGAAACCGTGCTCGCGGTGCCACCGGATGCCGCAGGTGCGGCACCGCGGGTGGTGCCCGAGCCACCTGCGGATGAACGTGCGACGCGCCCCGCAGTGCGGGCAGCAGAGCACCACCGCCCTCCGGAACATCGTGGCGATCGACGGCAGAGGTGGACTCATACCCCCCATGGTATAGATGATCGGGTGCGGAGCGGCGAGACTGTCGGGGTGAGACGAACACTCGCCGGATTCCTCCTCGGCCTCGCCTACGCCTGTGCCGGGCTCACCATCGCGGGGTTCCTGCTGCAGCGGACCGCCTTCGACCCCGAGGTGGCGGCGGACTCCTCACGTTCGGTGCTCGCCGACCCGGCCATCCGGGGCGAGGTGGTGACCCTCATCGCCGACGCGGTCTCGGGCCAGTTGGGCGCGTTGGCACCGAACGACCCGAACTTCTCGCAGGTGAACGTGCGCGGCCGCGTCGAACAGGTGGCCTCCACCGGGGCCGGTTCGCGTCTGCTCGCCCAGGTGGTGCACGATGCCCATGCGCGCCTGATCGGCGCACAGACCGCACCCGTGCAGATCACCGGCCAGCAGATGGTCGACGCCACGCAGATGCAGGCCGCCGCAGTGCTGCCGCCGCTCACCCTCGACGTGCCGGTCGTCGGGGCCCTGGACACCACCCGTCTGGTGCTCGGGTGGATGCTGCCGATCACCGCCATCGCGACACTCGCCCTCGTGGTACTGGGCCTCGCCGCCCACCCCGAGCGCACGGTGGTGTTCCGCAGCCTCGGCATCGGGTTGCTACTGCTGGCCGTGCTGGTGGCGTTGTTCGGCTATGTCGTGCCGCGCTGGCTGATCCCTTCCCTCAGCGACAGCGCCTGGGCCGGATTGCCGGCGCGCCTCGCCGAGGACTCACTGACCCTTCTGGTCGGGTTCGACCTGCTGCTGGTCGGCGGCGGTCTGGCCCTGCTGGCCGGCACCGGCGCCATCCGGCGCAAGCGCCGCTGGAGCACGCCGGTGAACACCTACCGGTACCAGGAGGAACGCCGCTGGAGCGGCTGAGGGCTCAGGCCATCAGTTCGTCGACGAACTCGGCGAACACGTGCGAGTAACGCATCGCGTCATCCTCGCTGTGCATCATCGAGATCAGCCACTGCTCATCGAGGCCCGGCGGCAGCAGGATGCCGCGGTTGATGCCGTGGATCCATTGCGCGAACGCGAGGTCGAAGTCGGTGGCCTTGTAGTCGCGGTAGTTGCGCACCGGATCGGCGGACCACGTGATGCAGCCCTTCGCGCCGAACTGCACGGTGTGCGCTGGCAGGCCAGCCCGGTCGATGGTGTCCTGGCACGCAGCGACGAGACGTGAGTTCATCTCGTTGACGGCCTGGTGCGCCGCCGGCGTGCAGACCTCCTGCAGCACGGCCCGAGCCGCCGCCATGCACAACGGGTTCCCGTTGTAAGTGCCGAGGTGCACCACACGACCCTGCGTGATCTGGTCCATGCACTCGGCGGTGCCGCCGAACGCACCGAGCGGCAGGCCGCCGCCGATGCTCTTGGCGAGGCACACGAGGTCGGGCTGCACGCCCACGGCACCGCTGCCACCGCTCCAGCCGGCCGTGATGCCCGTCTTCACCTCGTCGAAGATCAGCATGGTGCCGTACTTGCGGGTGATGTCGCGCACCTGCTGCAGGTAGCCCGGGTCGGGCAGGCAGATGCCGATGTTCTCCATCACGGGTTCGACGATGAACGCCGCCACGTCGCGGTTGGCAAGCGCACGCTCGAGCGCTGCGGGGTCGTTGTAGGGGATGATCTTCGTCTCGGCCAGCACACCGGGCGTGATGCCCGCGGTCGACGCCACCGGGGTGGGGTCGTCGGCCGGGCCCGCAAGGTGCAGCGGCGGCTTCATCGAGATCATCACCTCGTCGTGGTGGCCGTGATAGCCGCCCTCGACCTTGACGATGCGGTTGCGCCCCGTGGCACCTCGGGCCACACGGATGGCATCCATGGTGGCCTCGGTACCCGAGTTGGTGAACCGCCACATCGGCAGCCCGTATCGGGCGCCGAGCAGTTCGGCCACCTCCGCGTTCATCTCGCACGGGGTGACGAACAGGGTGCCGTCGCCGAGCTGGCGTTGCACGGCGTCGACCACTGCCGGATGGCAGTGCCCGCTGAACAGGGCCCCGAAGCCCATGTCGTAGTCGACGTAACGGTTGCCATCGACGTCTTCCATCCACGACGCCTGTGCCCGGCGAACCACGATCGGGTGCGGATCGTAGGCCTGGAAGCTCTACGGCACCCCGAGCGGCAGCACCTTGCGCGCCCTGTCGGTTGCCGTCATGGAACCCTTCGTTCGCTGCATGTACACCTGCAGTTCGCGTTGGGTGATGGTTTTCGCCCTCTCGGCGAGGTCACGCGTTGGAAGACTTTCCGTCGCGCTCATGGGATCTCCTCCGGATCGGTTCCGATGAGACTAGCCCACGGCGCTCGAGGGCGTCGACGAGTGGTGGAAAAGCGAACCGTGCATGGCACAATGTCGGTTCCCATGGTGGCCGTAGCTCAGCTGGTAGAGCATCAGTTTGTGGTACTGAGGGTCGCGGGTTCGAAACCCGTCGGTCACCCCAAGGCAGCAGGTGGGGGCGGCACCAGCCAGCCCCTACACTGCTCGCCGCTGCGCCTCTAGCTCAACGGCAGAGCAACGGACTCTTAATCCGCAGGTTCAGGGTTCGAAACCCTGGGGGCGCACCACGACGGGAGGGCTTCGGCCCTCCCGCTGTCGTTTTCACGCCGGGTTCAGGGCACCAGCACGCTCTTGCCCACCACACGGCGGTCGATCTGGTCCTGCAGTGCAACGGCCACGTCGGCGAGCGCATATGCCCGCGGCTCGACGGGGTGCAGCCGGCCGGCCTCGATGGCAGCCAGCACCTCGGCCAGCATGGCGGCGTTCTCCTTCTGGGGGCCACCCACCCAGCCACCCCAGTCGACTCCCGTGACGCGTCGGTTGCGCAGCAGGATCTGGTTGGCGGGCAGCCTCGGGATGTCACCGGCCGCGAAGCCGAGCACCAGCAGTTGACCGTCGTCGCGCAACGATCGCAGGCCTGCCTCCGACAGCGCGCCACCCACCGGGTCGTAGACCAGGTGCACGCCACCACCGCTGAGTTCCTTGGCCCGGGTCTTGAGGTCGTCGGTGCTCGTGTCGATCACGGCATCGGCGCCACGCGACATGGCGAGGTCGCGCTTGTCGGCACTCGAGGCGGCGGCGATGACCTGCAGGCCCATCGCATGACCGACATCGACCGCCGCCAGGCCGATGCCACCGCCGGCCCCGAGCACCAGCAACCACTCACCCGCCTGCGCTCTCGCCCGGTTGTGCAGTGCGAACCACGCAGTGCCGTAGCTCTGCACGAACGTGGCGGCCTGACCGTCGGTGAGCGCATCGGGCGTGCGCCACACCCGCGAGGCGGGCAGCAGCACCTCTTCGGCGAAGCCGCCG
>JBJTXX010000316.1:0-4640 GCA_046082485.1 Actinomycetota bacterium | reverse complement strand
TTCACCCAGGCCCAGTTCGCCGGCTACTACGCCGCCGTGGACCAGGGCTTCTACAAGGACGCCGGCCTCGACGTGGAGATCGTCGAAGGCGGCGTGGACATCGCTCCGCAGAAGCAGTTGGCCACCGGCGCCGTCGACTTCGCCATCTCGTGGGTGCCGAAGGCGCTCGCCGACCGCGAAGCCGGTGCGAAGGTCACCAACATCGCCCAGGTGTTCCAGCGCAGCGGCACCCTGCAGGTGAGCTTCAAGGACAAGAACATCACCAAGGCGGCTGACTTCAAGGGCAAGAAGATCGGTAACTGGGGCTTCGGCAACGAGTACGAGATCTTCGCCGCGCTGTCGAAGGCCGGTCTCGACCCCGCCAAGGACGTCACCCTGCTGGCGCAGAACTTCGACATGAACGGTCTGCTCTCGGGCGAGATCGACGCTGCCGAGGCGATGACCTACAACGAGTACGCCCAGGTGCTGGAGGCCGTGAACCCCGCCACCGGCAAGCTCTACACGCCGGACGAGCTGAACGTGGTGTCGTACGAGGCCGAGGGCGTCGGCATGCTGCAGGACGCCATCTGGGCCGACGAGACCAAGCTCAGCGACCCCGACTACTGCGGCAAGGCGATCGCCTTCGTGAAGGCCTCGCTGCAGGGCTGGGCGTACTGCCGTGACAACACCGAGTCGTGCCGCGACATCGTCGTGTCGAAGGGTTCCAAGCTCGGCAACAGCCACCAGCTGTGGCAGATGAACGAGGTCAACAAGCTGATCTGGCCCGCAGCCGGCGGCGTGGGTGTCATCGACACCGCGGCGTGGGACCGCTCGGTCGGCATCGCCAGCGGCACCAAGAACCTCGACGGCAAGACCGTGCTCACGAAGGCTCCCGACGCCAACGCGTGGACCAACGACATCGTGAACGAGGCCATCAAGCAGCTGAAGGACGCCGGCGTCGACGTGAACGGCAGCGGCTTCAAGGCCATCGAGGTCACCCTCACCGAGGGTGGCGCCTGATCCCTTCCGGATCCACTCGTGTCGAAGGGCGGGTCGCCTCGGCGGCCCGCCCTTTGCGCGCGGAGCGGGTTGCGCCGCTCGTCTTCGTGCTGCTCTGGAGCACGGGATTCGTGGTGGCCCGCTATGCGACCGATGATGCGGGCCCCCTGACGTTCTTGGCGGTGCGGATGGTGATCGCCGCTGTCGTGCTGTGGTTGTTGGCGAAGGCGACCAAGGCGCCCGCCATCGGGTTGCACACCGCCCGATGGGTGGCGCTGTCGGGTCTGGGCCTGCACGCGATGTACCTCGGCGGCGTGTTCCTGGCCATCAGTTGGGGCATGCCGACGGGTATCAGTGCGCTCATCGCGGGCCTGCACCCGGTGATCACCACGGTCACCGCCCGATTCGTGCTGGCCGAGCGGCTGCAGCCGCTGCAGTGGCTGGGTGTGGGACTGGGTTTCGCCGGCGTGTCGTTCGTGGTGGTCGATCGGCTGCACAACCATGCGGTGAGTCTGTCTGCCGGCGCACTGATCGCCGCGGCCGTCAGCGTGCTGGGCATGGTGATGGGCACCCTGGTGCAGCGACGCCACGGGGTGACCATGCCGCTGCTGCGCGGCACGACCGTTCAGTACACGTCGTCGGCCGTGGTGCTGTGCATCGGCGCTGTCGTGCACGAGGGCTTCCGGTTCGAGGTCACCACGAAGTCGGTGATCGCGATGGCCTGGGCAGTGGGGATCATGTCGATGGCGTCGGTGCTCATCATGCTGTGGCTGCTGCAGCGACAGGCTGCGGCCAAGGTGAGCAGCCTGTTCTTCCTCACGCCGGCGCTGAGCGCGCTCGAGGGCGCGATCCTGTTCGGGGAGCGCTTCAGCGGCCTGGAGATGGTCGGTCTGGTGGCAGCGCTGTGCGGCGTGGCCCTGACGCTACGCGCCGCCGCGTAGCCGCCTGCTCGCCCGCCCTTCGCCGACCGAAGGTTCCGCCGGCGCCGCTATCCGCCGGCGCCGCTATCCGCCGGTGATCGCTGCACCTGCGCCGAGGTGGGCGCCATCGGCGGCGTCTCGCCCCGCCCACCAGCCCGCAGCGTCGTAGCTTCGGCTGCGCATCGGCCGAGTGTTGGGGAATGTCTCCTCGAAGCTGCGGTCGACCTGCTCGCAGCGCTGCTGCAGCACCGGGACCAGTGAGGTGCCGTACTCGGCCTCGGCCTGCGCCTCGCCGGCCTCACGGGCATTCTCGAGCCGTTCGGCGATGCGCTGGGCGAACGACACGATGAATGCCCTTCGGAACGCCGCCGTGCGTTGGGCGGAGCGGGCGGCCGTCGCTGCTGCGACTCCCTGCGTGGCCTGCACCAGCAACGAAGTGAAGAGCACCTCGGTGAGCTGCACGTCGACGGGGAACCCCATCACACTGGTGAAGCCGTAGTCGGATTCCCACACGCAGCGGACACCGTTCACCCTCGCGATGGTGGAGAGCAGGATGGCCTTCTGCTGGGCGTACGGGTCGTGCAGGTGCACCCGCCGCACCACCACGCCGGCAGGGGTGCCGGCGCCGGACTGGGCCGCCAGCATCGCCATCTCGATGGAGTGCTTGGTCATCATCTGCTGTGCCTTGGCCGTGAATGCCTCGGCCTCGGCCTCGAACTCGGTCGACTCGGCCTTGGCCAACAGGGCGCGGATGGTGCGCAGCACCTTCTCGGGCACATCCTCTGGCATGGATGCCGTGCCGCTGGCGGACCCATCGTGGCCGGAGCCCCGGTTGCTGGCAGGCCAAGCCGAGGGCGGTGCCATCAGGCGCGGCAGGGTGGTGCACCTGACGAGCAGCAGCAGCACTTCGCGGCCCGCATCGTGCGCTTCGTCCTGATCGAGACGCTCGGTGCGCCGCCAGCGATCCAGCACCACGCCGTGCCCACCGACGAGCGGCCCCTCGGCGCCGTGCAGGACGCCCAGCGATCGCAGTTGCGACAGCCAATCGGGTGGGGCACGATGGACTACGGCAGCGCTGCGCGAATGGCGTGCCACCAGTTCGACGGCGAGCCGCTCGTGCCGCTGGGTGAACGCACGGCGAACGTGATGTACGAGGTCGGCCGGGTGCCAGCCACGCTCGAAGAGCGCGGCCACCTGATCGGCGAGTTGCTGGTCGAGTTGTTCGATGCCCATGGCGGCACTGTGCCAGAGGGGCGCGCGAGGGTTTCCGGTCAGCCCGTGTAGTGGGTGTCGGTGATCGTGAGGGCCTCGTCGAGGATCGACAGGCCTTCCTCGATCTCGTCGCTGGAGGCCGTGCAGGGCGGGCAGATGTGCAGGCGGTTGAAGTGCGTGAACGGCCACAGGCCGCGGGCCTTGCACGCCGCCGCGAGGTCGGCCATCGGCTTGGCATCCGCGCCGCCGGCGTTGTACGGCACCAGCGGCTGTCGGGTGGCCCGGTCCTTCACCAGGTCGAGCGCCCAGAACACGCCGAGGCCGCGCACCTCGCCCACGCTCGGGTGGTTGGCCATCAGCTTCTCGAGGCCGGGTCGGATGACGTCGTCACCCAGCGAGCGGGCGTGCTCGATGATGCCCTCCTCCTTGAAGATGTTGATGCTGGCTACGGCCGAGGCGCAGGCCAGCGGGTGGCCCGAATAGGTGAGGCCGCCCGGGAAGGGGCGCTCGCGGAACGTGGCCGAGACCTTGTCGCTGATCACCACACCACCGAGGGGCAGGTAACCGGAGTTCACACCCTTGGCGAAGCAGATCAGGTCTGGCTGGGCGCCCCACTTCTGCCAGGCGAACCACTCGCCGCAACGACCGAAGCCAGCCATCACCTCGTCGCAGATCATCACGATGCCGTGCCGATCGCAACGCTCGCGGATGCCCTGCAGGTAGCCATCCGGCGGCACGAGGATGCCGTTGGTGCCGACCACGGTCTCGACCATGATCGCCGCCACGGTGTGCGCACCCTCGACCATCAGCACGTCGTCGAGGTGCGCCAACGCACGCTCGCACTCCTCGGCCTCGCTGGTGCTGTGGAAGGCGCTGCGGTAGGCGTACGGCCCCCAGAACTTCACGGTGCCGGGCATGCCGGGCTCGGCCGACCAGCGGCGGGGGTCGCCGGTGAGGCTGATGGCCCCGTTGGTGGCGCCGTGGTAGCTGCGGTAGTGGGTCAGCACCTTCAGGCGGCCGGTGTGCAGGCGAGCCATGCGGGCCGCATTCTCGGTGGCCTCGGCGCCGCCGTTGGTGAAGAACACCATGTTCAGGTCGCCGCCAGCGACCTCGGCGATCAGGCGGGCGGCCTCGCTGCGGGCGTCGTTGGCGTGGAACGGGGCCACGGTGCACAGGCGGTCGGCCTGCTCCTTGATGGCTGCCACCAGCTTGGGGTGCTGGTGCCCGATGTTCATGTTCACCAACTGGCTCGAGAAGTCGAGGAACTTGGTGCCGTCCTCGGTCCAGAAGTGGCTGCCCTCGGCGCGGGTGACCACGATCGGGTTGATCATGGCCTGGGCGCTCCAGCTGTGGAACACATGCTTGCGGTCGTTGGCGAAGGCGTCGGCGGGGTGGGTGTCGAGCACGGTCATGGGGTGCATCGTAGTTGTCACACTCTGCGCCGTACAGACTGCTCTTTGTGACCGTACAAAGATGGAAGGAGTGCTGACGGCGGCCGCGATACGGTCGCGCCCATGGGAGAGAACGTCA
>JBJTXX010000315.1:0-1798 GCA_046082485.1 Actinomycetota bacterium | reverse complement strand
CTGCAACTTGATCGTGCGAGTCTCACCCGGCCCGATGTCGATGAACCGACTGCTGGCCCGCCACCCGAACACGGCGGAGGTCTGCATGCCCACCTGCTCGCCATCGAGGGTGGCCGCGATCATCGGGATCGCCGTGTACACCGACACCCAGGTGCGGTTCGTGCCGAGCGGAATGTCCATTCCGTCCGAGAAGGCATTGCCGATCACGTAGGCGGGCAGACCCTCTGAGGGCGCGTTGTTGGTGAGGGTCACCGTCACCTCGGCCGTGCGGCCTGCTGGGCCATCCGACACCACCGTGTAGTCCACCGATGTCGTGAGATAGGCGTCGATCTTGTTGCCAATCGCGTTGTCGACCGTGACGGCGATGCCGTCGCCACCACCCTCGAGCACGAACGAGCCATCCATGCGCACATCGGTCAGCAATTGCTGCTCGTCGGCATCGGCACTCCAGGCCATCAACCGGCGATCGGCGGCGAGGGGTGCGAACACCGCAGCAAGGTCGGCCGGGGGTGGCAGCGTGCTGGAGAGCAGACGGTCCACCGTGGTGCGGGCGATGGTCTGCAGCAAGTCCTTCCGGAAGTCGAGGTCGTCGGCGAACTGGTACTGCCCACGCAGCAGGAAGTCGTTCGCATTCTCGGCGGTCAGCGGTTGCTCGATGCCCTCCACCTGGATCGGGCCGGTGAACTGCATCAGCGCCGCGATCGCCTGCGTATCGAGCAGGAACACGCCATCCAGCCGACTGCCGCCGCTCTGCGGATAGAGCTGGGCGATCGCCCCGGCCACCGACGGGAAATCGGGCGCCATCGAGATGTTGCTCCACACCCTGCCGCGCGCGGTGCCGTCGGGCCCGTTGTTCAGGCCGAAACGCCCCCAGCGCGAGAGCAGGTCGTCGAGACCCGTCACCCGCCGATTCGGGTACTGGCCGTCTTCCCCGTTCACGTCCTCGCTGCGGCCGTAGCGGGTCATCTCGATGCGGCCGCCGTCGATGGTCAGTTCCGCCCAAGTGCCCATGAAACCGCCGATGCCACGCGCCTCTGCCGGCGTGGTGAACGCGATGAAGTAGCGACGCAGGCCCTCGCCACCCAGCATCCGCGGCGCCACCTGCACCGCATGCAGCGCGTTGCGCGCCCGCACTTGGTTCTTCGCCAGGTCGACCTGCAGTTCCCGAACTCGCGCTGCAGCGGCGCCAGCAACCACGGCGACTGCACCTCGTCCACCACGTCGCTCAGCCGGTCGATGGCGCCATTCAGATCCTCGAAGGGCTGCTGCAGCGCCCGCACCGCATCCAGATCGATGCGGCCGTCGACCAACCGCACGGAATCCGGGTCCACCTTGCGCAGCGCCGAGGCCGCGTCGGCCATCGCCGAGCGAGCGGTGTGCACCACGTCGGCCGCAGCCGCACGGTGCTGGGCCACCACCGGAATCAGGCGCACGCCCTGCGCCCACGGCACCGACACCGAGTCATCGGCGCGGGCGAAGGCGTCCGCAGCAAGGCCGAACGACGATGCCGCCTCGGCCACCTTCCCGCGGTTCAACAGGTCCAGCCCCTGGCGGGCCAACCTGTTCCCCTCCTGCAGTTGCGCCCTTGCGTTGATGGCAGCCAGCCCGAAGCCCACCACGCTGGCCGCCGCCACCACCGCCAGGCCCCACAGCGCCCTGTTCACCACACGACGCTCGCTGCTCTGCCGACGCCGCAGACCCCACGTCAACACCACCAGCGCCACCGTGCCGCCGATGGCGGCCGAGGCACCGTGGAACAGGCCCAGTTGCGCGTACAGCAGCGCGTTCACGGCCAAGG
>JBJTXX010000314.1:0-5549 GCA_046082485.1 Actinomycetota bacterium | reverse complement strand
CACATCGGAGCGCACTCACACAGGGGGTTCACCGCATGGGTTTCAAGGTCGCCAAGTTCCGTGACGTCGCCAACGGCCTGCAGGCCGGCCAGTTCGCCATCGGCGACCGCGACACGGCGAACGCCGTCACCGACATCGACCCGATGTACAAGCAGTTGATGGACAAGCCCTACGCCTGCGTCATGTCGGTGATCGGCCCCGATGGCCGCCCCGGTCTGACCCCCATGTGGTTCGACTACGAGGGCGACAAGGTGCTCGTGAACGTCGCATCGCACCGAGCGAAGACCGGCTGGATCCGCAAGAACCCCCAGATGACGATCATCATCGTCAATCCCGAGAACATGTACCACTGGATGAGCATGAAGGTGACCGTCGAGCGCGAGATCCTGGAGGACGACCCCACCGAGGGCGCATGGGTCACCGAGCAGCTCAACCGCATCTGGCGCAAGTACATCGGCCAGGGCGACGAGTACGGCCTGCGCGACCCGTCGATCGACGAGCGCCGTGTGCTGTTCATCTGCAAGATCGACAGCATCGCCACCTTCGGTCAGTCCTGACCTCCTGCGGCCGCCCCGAGCGGCAAGACTGATCGCCATGGCCCACCACGACGGACGCTCGCGCGGCGTGCTCATCAGCGCGTACGGCGTGCTGTGCTCGATGGTGCTGCCGGGCGCGGGCCACATGGCCGTGGGCGCCGACCTTCGCCGCCGCAAGGTGGTCACCGTCTTCGTGCTCGGCCTGCTGTCGAGCCTTGCGTTCGTGGTCCTGATCGCCCCGGTCGGCACCAAGGCCGACCTCGCCGACGTGGTGGCCGACCGGCGCAGGTTCATCGCGATGGCTGTCTCGCTGCTGGTGATGACGGCAACCCGCGTGTGGGCGGCCGCCGACGTCGCATGGACGGCGCGGCCCCGGCGTGGCCGCATCGCCACCGTGGCCGCTGCGGCGCTCGCCGCATCCATCACGGTCACCGCCGCCACTCCGATGGTGGTGGCCGCGAACTACATCTGGACGACCGACCGCATGGTGGAGGACGTCTTCGGCGCGAACAAGCCGGTGACCGCTCAACCCGGTGCGGTCGCCGCCACCACCACCTCGACCACCGCCACCACCACACCGGCCACCACGGCGCCAGCCACGACCGCAGTCGCCACCACCACCTCGTCGACCACCTCCACCACGGTCGCACCGTTCGCCGGCACCGACCGCCTGAACGTGCTGTTGCTCGGCGGCGATGCCGGAGCCGGCCGCTGGAACCTGCGCACCGACTCGATGGTGCTGGCATCGATCGACCCCGACACCGGCGACACGGTGCTGATCTCCGTTCCCCGCAACCTGAAGCACCTGCCGTTCCCTCCCGGCACGGCCCTCGCCGCACGGTTCCCCAACGGCTTCGACGACCTCGCCAACGCCGTCTACCCGTACGTCGACACCCGCCGCGAACTGGCGGGGGGCGGCGACGACGCGGGCGCCCAGGCCATCAAGCTCGGCATCGCCCAGCTGCTGGGCGTGCCCATCCAGTACTACGTCCTCGTCGACATGGCCGGTTTCGTGAACGTGGTCGACGCACTCGGTGGCATCGACATCAACGTGCCCAAGCGGGTGCCGACCCCGGGCAACCCGCCCGGTTCGAAGCATCCCGTGCCCGAGTACATCGAGGCGGGCTTCCAACGACTCGACGGCACGCTGGCACTCGCCTATGCCCGCAGCCGCGAGGCCGACAGCGACTACCGGAGGATGCAGCGCCAGCGATGCGTGCTGAGCGCGATCGCCACCTCGGCCACGCCGCAGGCCCTCGCCACGGGCCTCGGTGGGCTCGTCGACGCCTTCGGCGACTCGGTGCGCACCGACATCCCGCGCGAGCAGTTGGGTGAGTTGGCGGTGGTGATCGACAGGTTCGCCAAGGCGGGCGGGGTGCTGGCGGCACGCACACTGCAGTTGACGCCCCCCGTGATCGAACCACGTGACTGGGATCCCAACCGCGTGCGCGAGTTGGTCAACACGGCGCTCTATCCGCCGCCCGTGCCGCCCGACTTCATCGGGGCCCTCGCACCCGCCTGCGCCTGACCGTCGACCGAGGCCCTCTCGACATACGTCTAGGATCACGGCGTGGATCGCCACCTCCGGCATCTCTCCCTGCGGCAGGTCGTCACCGACGAGATCAGGGACATGATCATGTCGGGCGAGATCGCCCCCGGTGAGCGACTCGTCGAGGAGAAGTTGGCCTCCCGACTCGGCGTGTCACGGAACCCCGTGCGCGAGGCCATCCGCCAACTCGAGGGCACCACGCTCGTGGAGGTCGTGCCGCGCCACGGCGCCAGCGCGACGCGCATCGACGGGACGCAGGTGCGCCCACTGCAGGAACTGCGAATGGTGCTCGAGGCGTGGGTCGCGAAGGAGGCCGCGCTCAACCGCTCCGAGACCCAACTCGACAAGCTCACGGCCTGCGTCGACCATGGCTGGGCGGCAGCGAAGGCCGGCGACCATCACCTGTCGCGCAACTGGCTGATGCGCTACCGCGACGTGGTCGACTCGTCGACGGGGAACCCGTACGCGCACGGCGCGTTGCTGCCGCTGCGCCAACAGGTCGACCGCACCATCGCCATCATCTCCCCGGACGAGAACGAGCCGCGCTGGCACGACCTCGCCGAACTGCGCGATGCGATCGCCGACCGGGACTCGCAGTGCGCCAGATACCTGGTGCTGACGCAGTTGAGTGACGCCGTGCAGCGGTTCGAGAACCACACGGGAACAGCTCTGTACGAGAGCGTGCCGCTCTATCGCGGCGAGCGCCACTGGCATCGCTGACCGGGCGCACACGCTCAGTGCGGGCGCTTCGCCCCACCGCCGGCGGCACCCGCAGTGACACCGGCGGCGTGCGCCAACGCCGGCGGCCCCACTAGGCACAGCGACGACACAGCGCGGCTGCAGCCGACGTACAACAGCACGGGGTCCGGCGCACCCGACAGGTCGACCAGCACGATCGCAGTGCGTTCCAGACCCTTCGTGCGCTGCACGGTCTCGCAGAGCACGTTGTCCTCCCCGCGGTCCTCCCATCGCGCCAGCGGGAACCCGTCGGGTGACTCGCGCAGCAGTTGGTCGCGGATGTCCGACCGCGTGGTCAGCACCGCGATCTGACTGAACGGCACGCCGTACTCCTCGCACAACCGGCGCAGGGCAGCACGCACGCGGGCGCGGACCTCGGCGTGGCCACCGGCGTCGAGATGCAGCACCGCGTCGCCGAAGGGCGACGAGGGCAACGGCTCCGACCCGCCGAGACGCTTCACCACCTTCGCGACCGAACCACAGTTGCGGAGGTTGTGCACCAGCGGCATCTGCACCATGCCCGAGGGCGGCTGCCACGGTCGCACGTAGATCGCCTGGGCGGGGTCCGCCAGCACCAACAGCCGCTGCGGCCCCTGCGGGTCGAGCAGGCACTGCAGGGCATCGAACCAGTGCGCGTAGAAGTCCTGACCCTCGTCGACCACGATCGTGTCGAACGGGGTGCCGACACTGCCGGCGTGGAAGGCGAGCGCATCGGTCAGCGCGTCCCGCCAGTACTCGGGCGTGGGATTCGCCCCGATACGGAACCCATGGGGTTCGAGCAACTGCACCAGCACGTCGTGGAACGTGCTGACCATCGCGCCCGAACCCTCCAGCGAGCGCTTGGTTCGCTCGGCGATCGGCTTGTTGAAGCACACCACGAGGGTTCGCTCGCCTCGCCGCACGGCACGGCGTGCCCAGCGGACGGCCAGCATCGTCTTGCCGGTGCCGGCGCCGCCGGTCACCAGCACCCGCTGGTTCACGTCGAGCCCCTCCACACCGGCGAGGTGCACCTTCGTCTGCTCGTCGAGCCGGCCTCGCGCTGCCTGCAGCACGCCGCCCTCGGAACTGTCGAGCACCACATCGGGCCGCAGCGCGGCGAGGAACCGCTCGAGGCGCTGTGGGGGCACGGGTGCATGCGGCCGCAGCAGCTTCTGCACTGCCTCGGTGGGGTACTGCAGTTCGGGCTTCGCGAACACGGTCTCGGCCGGCGTGTCGGTGCCGAGCCCCTCGGACGGCACCGACCCCACGTCGGGCAGTGCGATCACATGGAGCATGAAGAGCCCCTGCGTGTCGACGCCCGCGGACTTCAGGCGCTTCAGCAGCAGGTGCTTGTTCTGCTGCACCTGCTCGGTGGGGCTGCGCTTCAGGGGGTGGTCGTAGCTGTACCAGCGCCCCTTCTCGATGCGGATCAGGCCGCCCTTCACCTCGACCGCCAGCACGCCCCGCTCGGCCGAGACCAGCACGATGTCGATCTCACCGTCCTTGCCCTCCGCGACCACCGGCACTCGGGGGATCACGAACCAGGAGTCGTCGAGGCCGGCCACCAGCGCCTTGCACACACGCTGCTCGGAGGGCTCGAGCACGGAGAGGTCGAAGTCGGCTGGCAGCAGGCGGGCCACCACCACAGTCTGGCCGACGTCAGGGCCACCGGAAAACGGTGTAACGGGGGCACGTCACACATCAGCGGGCTGCGCGCGTCAACAGGGCAACAGGCTCCAAGGAGGACACCATGCAACCCGCCATCCGCTTCGACAGGAACTTCATCGCCGTGCAGGTCGACGAGGTCGTGCACCTGATGCTCGATCTCGTCGCACCCCCGGCACCGGCCTCGGGCCGCGCCCCCATCGACCTCGTGTTGGTGCTCGACCGCTCCGGCTCGATGTCGGGCGACCCCCTGCGCTCGGTGCGCGAGGCAGCGGCCCGGGTGCTGCGCACGATCGGCGCCGACGACCGGGTCGCCGTGGTCGCCTTCGACGACGAGGTCACGCTCGTGCTGCCCCTCGCCCACCACGGCAACTCCAGCGAGGCCGTGGCCCGCGTGAGGTCGATCCACAGCGGCGGCAGCACCAACCTCTCCGGAGGCTGGTTCAAGGGCCTCGAGTTGCTCGAATCCAACCCGCGGCCCGAGGCCGTGCGTCGCATCGTGCTGCTCACCGACGGCCACGCGAACGCCGGCATCCGCAGCATCGACCAGTTGGGCCCCACCGTGCGACAGGGTCGTGACCGTGGCGTCACCACCTCGTGCATCGGCTTCGCCGACGGCTACGACGAGACGTTCCTCGCCGGCCTCGCCGACTGCGGGGGCGGCGACGACTACTGGTGCGAGGGCCCCGATCAGGCACACGCCGTGTTCAACAACGAGCTCGGCCTGCTGGCCAACCTCGTGGCGCAGAACCTCTCGGTCGAGATCCGCCCCACCGATGCCGTCGCCGCGTGCGCCGTGCTGAACGAGTTCCCGATCGTCGACGTCGTGGGCGGGGTGCAGGTGAGCATGGGCGACGCCGTCGGTGGCGAGCACCGGCGGTTGGTCACCAAGTTCCACCTGCGTCCGGCGGCCGCGCAGGGCGACGTCCACGTCGCCGACCTGGTCATCCGCTGGGTCTCGACGGTCGGCGACCCCGAGATGTTCACGGTCACGGTGCCCGTGCGGCTGAAGGCCGGTGGCGGCGGCGAGGTCGTGCTCGACGAGGGAGTGACCGAGGAGGTCGCCAGGCTGGAGGTGGCCC
>JBJTXX010000313.1:0-1910 GCA_046082485.1 Actinomycetota bacterium | reverse complement strand
AGGGTCTGCGTCGGGTGAGGAACCTCTGAGGGCGTGTGCCCCCTGCCGCACACGGGAAAGGCGGCGATCACCGTGAAGGGTCGCTTCGACCTGTCCGGTCTCAGGGTGACGGCAGGCGCGGTCCGCCGATGCGCAGGTCGTCTCGCCGGCGGGTGATGCCCCTTGCGTCGAGTTCCGCCGCCAGCGGCAGCGCGTGCTTGCGGGTCACGCCGAGGCGCTCGCGGAACTGGCTGACCGTGAACCCGTCGGGGTGTTCGGCCAGCAGGCGTGCCGCGGCGAGTGCTGCGGCGTCGATGGCGCCGGGGTGGAAGCAGATGCCGTCGCGTTCCACCACCAGCCTGCGGCGGATGAGTTCTCGCAGCTGCGCACGGTCCACGCCGGTGGGGTCGGGGGGCGCGAAGCCCGCGGCCTCCAGCGACGCCACGAAGGGGTGGTCGGCCAGTGGGTCGCGTGCCTCGACATGGCGGGCGCGGCCGTCGGCCACCGCAACGTCGTCGATGCCCGCCAGCACGGCACGCTCCCGGTCGTCGAGTGCAGCGATGTCGAGCCCGAGTTCGGCGGCCGACAGCACGCGGTCGCGCACCGCCGCTCGCGTCGCCTGCAGAGCCGCGGGGTCGACCACCCATCGTCCGATCGTGGGGTCGCGGCGCTCGCCGGTGAGCACCCAGACCGAGTCGGCATCGATCCAGCCGTGCTCGGCCACCAGACGATCGACCGAAGCGTCGGGTCGGGCCTTCGAGGCCGGCAGCACCGGTTGCACGTCGAGCACCACGCCACCGCCGACGGTTTCGTCGCGGCCGCTCTCGCGCAGCACGAACCGGTCGCCGCGCACCAGTGGCAGGGGGGTGGCGAGGTGGATGCGCACCAGGCCCTCGCCGCCGGCGGGGATGCGTTCGCTGCCGAGGACGCGCAGCCGCACCGGGAACTCACCCGAGCCGATGTAGGCGAACCACGCTCCGCGCCGGGACACGTCGTGGCCCAGTGACGGCAACACCGCCAACGTTGCGTCGAACCGTTGGGTGGGCCGCCACTGGTCGGCAGACACCACGGCGTCGCCGCGCTGCAGGTCGGTGTGGTCGACGCCGGCGAGGTTCAGCGCCACCCTGTTGCCCGGACCGATGTGGTCGTGCCGCTCGCCGTGCGACTGGATGGCGCGCACCCGCAGCGGTCGCCCCGCCGACGACAGTTGGTCGTCGACCCGCACTGCGCCGCCCGTGAGCGTGCCGGTGACCACGGTGCCGCTGCCCTTCGCGGCGAACACCCTGTCCACCCACAGCCGCGGGCGGCCGCCGTCAGCGGCACCGGGTGTGCCCTGCACCAGATCGGCGAGCGCGGTGCGCAGCTCGTCGAGGCCGGCCCCGGTGGTGCTGCTCACGCCCACCACGGGGGCGCCGTGCAGGAACGTGCCTGCCAGACGGTCGGCGATGTCCATCTGTTGCAGTTCACGCCACTCGTCGTCGACGGCATCGACCTTGGTCATCGCCACCACGCCGTGCCGCAACCCGACCAGTTCGAGGATGCGCAGGTGTTCCTCGCTCTGCGGCTTCCAGCCCTCGGTGGCAGCCACCACGAACAGGCACGCGTCCACGCCGCCGACGCCGGCCAACATGTTGCGCAGGAAGCGCACGTGGCCCGGCACGTCGACGAAGCTGATGCCTTCGCCCCCCGGCAGCGTGGTGTGCGCGAAGCCGAGGTCGATGGTGAGGCCGCGCCGTTTCTCCTCGTCCCAGCGATCGGGGTTGGTGCCGGTCAGGGCCTGCACCAGCGACGACTTGCCGTGGTCGACGTGGCCGGCGGTGGCTACGACACGCATGCGCGGATGGCGGCGGCCAGATGGGCGTCGTCGGAGGGGTGCACGCTGCGCAGGTCGAGCAGGGTGGCGCCATCGCGTGTGCGGGCCACCACGGGCG
>JBJTXX010000312.1:0-2806 GCA_046082485.1 Actinomycetota bacterium | reverse complement strand
CTTCGACGGCGACATCTCCGCGCTCATCCCGCTCTACGCGTTCGGTGTGTTCACCGGCTTCACGCTCAGCCAGTCGGGCATGGTGGTGCACCACCTGCGCCTGAAGGAACCGCGTTGGCAGGTGAGCCTGGTGATCAACGCCATCGGTGCCGTCACCACCGGCCTGATCGCCGGCATCGTGGTGTACTCCAAGTTCGCCGAGGGGGCATGGATCCCCGCTGCCCTCATCCCGATCATGGTCGGCGGCTTCTGGCTGATCGGCCGCCACTACCAGAAGGTGAAGCGCAGCCTCGCCGTGCCCGCCGGCTACAAGGCCACCCGCCCCACTCACTATGTGGTCGTACTGGTGGGCAAGGTGAACCGCGGCGTGATCGACGCCATCGCGTACTCGCGCAGTCTGGCCCCCGAGCGCATCGTCGCCCTCTCGGTGGTGCAGGACCCTGACGAGGAACGGGCGCTGCACGACCAGTGGGACGCCTACGACATCCCCATCGAGTTGCACACCGTCTCGTCGCCGTACCGCGAGCTCACGCGACCGGTGCTGGGGTTCCTCGACGAGATCGACCGTGATCGTGCCGACGACGTCATCACGGTCGTCATCCCCGAGTCCGTGACGAAGGTCAGCAGCCAGTGGCTGCACAACCAGTCAGCCCTCGCGCTGAAGGCCCGACTGCTGTATCGGCCGCACACCGTGGTGGTGTCGGTGCCCGTGCACGTCGACTGACCGGCGAGTCCGGCGTCACACCGGAAATGTGCCGCCTGCTGGGGCGTTGCCCCCGACACGGGCATACCGTTCGGCCATGCGCGTGATCATCACCGGGGCCAGTGGCCTCATCGGAACCGCCCTCTCGGCCAGTCTGAAGTCGAAGGGTCACGAGCCCGTTGCCCTCGTGCGGCGCGCCGCCGGCGCCGGCGAGATTCGCTGGGACCCCGCCAAGGGTGAGCTGTCGGCCGAGGCGTTGGCCGGTGCCGACGCCGTGGTGCACCTGGCCGGAGCCGGAATCGGCGACCACCGCTGGACCGACGCCTACAAGCGCGAGATCCTCGACAGCCGGGTGCGCGCCACCACACTGCTGGCCGAGCGCATCGCCGAGTGCAGCCAACGGCCGGGCGTGCTGCTGAGCGGCTCGGCCATCGGCGCGTACGGGGTGTCGGAGACCGCCGAGTTCGACGAGTCGTCACCCTTCGGTGACGGCTTCCTCGCCGATGTCTGCCGCCAGTGGGAGGCCGCTGCGGCACCCGCCGCCGAGGCGGGCAGCAGGGTGGCCTTCCTGCGCACCGGCATCGTGCTCAGCAAGCGGGGTGGCGCGTTGAAGAAGATGCTGCCGCTGTTCAAGCTCGGCCTCGGCGGCAAGTTCGGCCACGGTCGACAGTGGTGGAGTTGGGTGTCGATGACCGACGAGGTGGGGGCCATCGAGCACCTGCTGACGGCTCCCGTCAGCGGGCCGGTGAACCTCACGGGGCCGGCACCCGCCACGTGCGCCGAGTTCACTCGCACCCTCGGCAAGGTGCTGCGCCGGCCGTCGCTGGTGCCGGTGCCCTCGTTCGGACCGAAGCTGCTGCTGGGCGGCGAACTGGCCGACTCGCTGTTGTTCACCGGCCAGAAGGTGCAGCCGCGTGCACTGCAGGCGAGCGGTTACGTGTTCCAGCACCCCACGGTCGAGGCCGCGCTGCGGGCCGAACTGGCCTGACCCGCCCGACACACGCCGGCTGTCACTGGTCGGCGGTGTCGACCCCCGGCCAACGGGCCAGCGCCCCGGCGAGATCGAGCCGCCACGTGCCCACCTGCTGCGGCCAGTCCTCGCGCGGCACTTCCCACATGATCTCGAACTTGATGCCGTCAGGGTCGTGTGCGTACAGGCTCTTGCTCACGCCGTGGTCACTCTCGCCGACGAGCGAGCCGACCTCCTGCAGCCGGGCGCGCAGCGCAGCCAACTCCTCGAGCGTGTGCACCTGCCAGGCGAGGTGGTAGAGACCAACCGAGTGGGGGGTGCCCGGTCGGTCTCCCACCTGGAACAGGCCGAGATCGTGGTCGTTGGTGGAGCCCTCGGCCCGCAGGAAGAACGCCTGGTCGCCCATGCTGGCCCGCACCCGGAACCCGAGCACCTCGGTGTAGAAGGCGACGGATCGCTGCGCGTCGCTCACGTAGAGTACGGCGTGGTTGAGGCGGCGGATGGGCATGGCGATTCTCCTCGTTGTGCAGTGGTGACCGGTGCGCCGGTCAGGCCTTCAGGGCTTCGATCTCGAGCTGGATCTTCACCTTCTCGCCCACCAGTACACCACCGGTCTCGAGGGCCACGTTCCATTCCAGTCCCCAGTCCTTGCGGTTCACCTCCGCCTCGGCGCTGAAACCGGCCCCGTTGTTGCCCCACGGGTCGGTGACGACGCCCTCGAACTCGAGCTCGAAGTCGACCGGGTGGGTGACGCCCTTGATGGTGAGCAGCGTGTGCAGCGTGTAGTCGTCGTCGTCGGCCGAGATGCCCCTGGTGCTGAGCGTCATGGTGGGGTGCTGCTCGGTGTCGAAGAAGTCGGCGCTCAGCAGGTGCCCGTTGCGACCGTCGACGGTCCAGGTGCCGGGGGCGAAATCGAGGGGTGCGGACATTCGGGGTTGCTTCCTGTTGTTGTGGGTGCAAGTACCTTATGAGGCGACTATTCGCTTCACAACTGTTCGTCACGAAAACTCTTGGGTACGCTCTCGGGCATGACGAAGTGGCTCACGCCGGACCAACAGCGTTCCTGGCGCACCTACGTCGAGACCGCCCGAGACCTGGCCGCGGCGCTCGAGGCCGACCTCGAGCCGCACGGC
>JBJTXX010000311.1:0-3613 GCA_046082485.1 Actinomycetota bacterium | reverse complement strand
TCAACGATCAGAAGGCGATGACCTGGGGTCCCATCCAGATCACGCCCCGCGACCTCACCACCACGATCATCTCGTTCGTGGTGCTGGTGGCGGTGGCCCTGCTGCTGCAGCGGTCACGTCTCGGGAAGGCAACCCGTGCGGTCAGCGACAACGTCGACCTCGCGTCGTCGACCGGCATCGACAGCGAGAAGATCATCCGGGTCGTGTGGTTCCTGGGGGCGGCACTCGCTGCGTTGGGTGGCGTGGTGCGCGGCCTCGACGAGGGGGTGCGTGCCGACATGGGCGGCGGCCTGTTGTTCCTGATGTTCGCCGGCATCACCCTGGGTGGCCTCGGTTCGGCCTACGGCGCCCTGGTGGGCGGTTTCGTGATCGGTCTGTTCGTGGAGGTCAGCACCATCGGCATCCCGATCTTCCCGCGCATCCCGCTGCTGACCTGGATCACGGACGGGGTGCCGACCGAGTTGAAGACCGTTCCCGCCCTCGCTGCGCTGATCCTGATCCTGTTGTTCAGGCCACAGGGCATTCTGGGCAAGAAGGAACGAGTGGGCTGAGGAGACTGTCATGGACTGGGGACTCATCATCGACCTCACCCTCAAGGCCTTCTTCGGCCTCGATGCGGTGGTCTTCATCATCGCTGCACTGGGTTTGAACGTGCAGTTCGGTTACGCGGGCCTGCTGAACTTCGGGCAGGCGGCGTTCATGGCGGCCGGCGCCTACGGCCTCGGAATGAGCACCTACTACTACGGCGTCAGCTGGTGGTGGGGTCTTGCCTTCGGCTTCGTGTACGCGGCGGTGCTTGCCGTGATCGTCGGCGTTCCGACGTTGCGGCTGCGGGCCGACTACCTGGCGATCGTGACGATCGCGCTCGCGGAACTCATCCGCCTGGTGGTGCGGTCGGTCACGCACAAGGAGAAGTTCGGCGGGACCGACGGCCTGAAGGGCTTCGCCAAGGGTTTCCAGGACCTCAGCCCGTTCGCCTCGCAGGGTGACCTGTACGGCATCGGGCCACTCCAGGCCGAGGGCTGGGTGATCCCCGCGCTGGCGTTGGTGTGGTTGGCGATCTCGGGCGGTATCGGCCACGCCATCGCCCGGAAGCGTTACGCGGCACGGCTGAAGTCGGCGACCGCCGTGATCGGCGCGGCGGTGTTCGGCGTGCTGCTGCTGGTGCACTCACGGGTGCGGTACCTCGGGCTGGAACTCTGGGTGTTGCTGGTGGGTTGGGTGCTGGTGGGGCTGTGCTCGCTGTTCGTGTGGCAACTGATGCGCAGCCCGTGGGGACGTGTGATCAAGGGAATCCGTGAGGACGAGGACGCGGTGCGCAGCCTCGGCAAGAACGTGTTCGGCTACAAGATGTCGGCGCTCATCATCGGGGCGGTGCTCGGCATGCTCTCCGGAGTGGTGTTCGCCCTGAAGAACAGCAACGTGAACCCCGACAACTACAGCCGGGCAGTCACCTTCTACATCATGACAGCCCTGGTGTTGGGCGGCATCGCCACCGTCACCGGCAGCATCGTGGGACCGATGCTGTTCTGGGCACTGCTCGCGTTCACCGACTCGTTCCTCGCCGAGATCTCCGACGGTCAGGGTCGGGTGGTCCTGTTCGGCGTCGAGTTGCTGAAGAACTCGAGCGCCCGCGGTCAGTTCCGCTACATCCTGGTCGGGCTCGGTCTCATCCTGCTCATGACCTTCAGACCACAGGGGCTCTTCGGCAACCGGAAGGAGATGGCGCTCGATGGACGCTGAGTCAAGCGATTACGCACGGCAGGCACGGGCGGCCCTGGCCGGGGTGCCGGCGGAACCCGGGGCACCCAAGCCTGATCCCATCCTTCGCGCCACCGGCGTGCGACGCCGGTTCGGTGGCATCGTGGCCGTCGATGTCGACCACGTGGAGGTGCAGCGAGGCTCGATCACGGCGCTCATCGGACCGAACGGCGCCGGAAAGACGACGTTGTTCAACCTGCTGACAGGTTTCGATCAGGCGAACGAGGGGAACTGGACGTTCGACGGGTTGCCGCTCGACAAGGTGGTCGCGCACAAGACGGCGAAGATGGGCATGGTGCGCACGTTCCAGCTCACCAAGAGCCTCAGCAAGATGTCGGTGCTCGAGAACATGAAGCTGGGTGCCACCGGTCAGCGTGGAGAACGCTGGTGGAAGGGCCTCATCCGGCCCCTGTGGCGTCAGCAGGAGATGGGCATCGAGGCCAGGGCCGATGAGCTCTTGCGCCGCTTCAAGCTCGACCACATGCGCAACGAGTACGCGGGAACCCTCTCGGGTGGTCAGCGGAAACTGCTCGAGATGGCACGTGCGCTCATGACCAGGCCGCGTCTGGTGATGCTCGACGAGCCGATGGCGGGTGTCAACCCGGCGCTCAAGCAGAGTCTCCTCGGGCACATCCGCGAGCTTCGCGACGAGGGGATGACCCTGCTCTTCGTGGAGCACGACATGGACATGGTGCACGACGTCAGCGACTGGGTCATCGTCATGGCAGAGGGTCGCATCATCGCCGAGGGCACGCCCGACCAGATCAGCCGCAACCAGGCCGTGATCGACGCCTATCTGGGCACGCACCAGGGCAAGACCCTGATGGAGGAGTCATGAGTTCCGATCAGGTCGTGCTGAAGGGTGACGAGATCGTCGCCGGCTACATCCCGGAGGTCAACATCCTCAACGGCTGCAACCTCGTGGTGAACGAGGGCGAGTTCGTCGGCATCATCGGCCCGAACGGCGCCGGGAAGTCGACCTTCCTCAAGGCCGTGCTCGGCCAGTGCGCGGTGCGCTCGGGCAAGGTGACCTTCAAGGGCGACGACATCACCGGGCTCAAGGCCCACCAGTTGGTGAGCAAGGGTGTCGGCTATGTGCCGCAGACGCGCAACGTGTTCCCCAGCCTCACCGTGGTCGAGAACCTCGAGATGGGTTGCTTCCTGAAGCCGAAGTTGTTCCGCGAGCGCTACGACTACGTGATCGAACTGTTCCCGCGGCTGCACCAACGTCGCGACTCGAAGGCGGGTGCGCTGTCGGGCGGCGAACGCCAGATGGTGGCGATGAGCCGGGCGCTGATGCTGGAGCCGTCGCTGCTGCTGCTCGACGAACCGTCGGCCGGCCTGTCGCCCGTGTTGCAGGACGAGGTGTTCCTGCAGTGCCGTGCCATCAACCGCACCGGAGTGGCGATCCTGATGGTGGAGCAGAACGCCCGTCGCTGCCTGCAGGTGGTGGACCGTGGCTACGTGCTCGACCAGGGCCGCAACGCCTACGCCGGCACCGGCCGCGAACTGCTGGCGGACCCCGCCGTCATCGAGCTCTATCTCGGCACCCTCGCCAAGGCCACCGGCGGCTGACCCACGCGAACTTGAGTTCCTCGGGACCGGCCTGCGCAGGTGCGCCTCGTCAGCCGACCACGAACCATGCCACGTTGACCGTGCTCGGACGGCGAGTCGAGCCGGGTGTTCTCGACAGTGTGATGGTCACTGAATTGGTTCCCGGGCTGGTCACGGCACTCTCGACGTACACGCGGTCGACCTGTGTCTGGAGAGTGGCGAAGACCATGGAAGTCGCGGTGAGAACAGGGCCGGGCACATTGATGACAACCCTTCGATTCGGCGTTGCGACGGTTGC
>JBJTXX010000310.1:0-4174 GCA_046082485.1 Actinomycetota bacterium | reverse complement strand
GCCCGGTTCGATGCCGCCACCCGGCAGCGCCCAACGCGTGCCGGCGTCGGGGAACTCGAAACGCACCATCAGGATGCGGTCGTCGGGGTCGAGGACGAGGGCCCGCACCGCGTCGCGGATGCGCAGGCCGTCGGTCGACGGGGTCATTCCGAGGGGCGTTCGTTCAACCCGTCGTTGAAGGAGCGGTACATCTCGTAGATGCTCTTGCACTCCTCGCACAGCGGTAGCTGCTTGGGGTCGCGCGACGGCACCCAGACGTGCCCGCACAGCGCCTCGAGCGGGGTGCCGTAGATGCGGGCCTCGAGCACCTTGGCAGCGGCGTTCTCGCCCGGCTCGGTC
The DNA here is from genome assembly GCA_046082485.1 of Actinomycetota bacterium. Classification (GTDB taxonomy): domain Bacteria; phylum Actinomycetota; class Acidimicrobiia; order Acidimicrobiales; family Ilumatobacteraceae; genus UBA668. The sequence continues at coordinate 3,835 of JBJTXX010000310.1, read as the reverse complement.
TTCACGATGTGCGCGGCGACGGGTTCGCCCGTCTGGGGCACGTGCTCGGTGTCGGGGGTGAGGGTGGGTGTGGGCGAGACCTGCGTCACGGATGACAGTCAACCACAGCGCAGGTCTACACTCGCTGGCGATGCCGCTGTACGAGTTCAAGTGCAAGGAGTGCGACGACACCTTCGAGGTGCGTCGTCCGATGAGCCAGGCCAGCGACCCCGCAACCTGCCCGCAGGGCCACGACGGGGCGGTGCGCCTGTTGTCGGTGTTCGCCAGCGTCGGTGGCGGGGCATCCGCAGCCCCTGCACCGGCGCCCCGGCCCAAGGCGGGCGGCTGCGGCGGCGCCTGCGCCTGTCACTGAACCGGCCTGGACGGTCGCAACGCCGCCAGTTCCGCGGTGATGTTCGCCCGCGCTCTGGCCTCGCGCTCGGCGCGCATGGGCGCCGTGTGGAAGACCTGGTCGCCATCGAGGAAGTGCCGCAGCACGGTGGCTCGTCCCTGCCGCCATCCCTCGTCGTCGACGTGTGCGTACTCGGCCCTGATGCCGGTGACATAGGCGCTGTACGAGCGTGGATCGCCACCCAGGACGGCGAGGTCGGCGTCGACGAGCACGGCCTCGGCGGCGTCGGTGGGTCGGTGCTCGGCGGTTGCCATGACCAGCCGGTGCACGGTGTCGCAGCGGGCCGCCGACCAGCCGAGCTCGGCGGCGACAGAGGCGGCCAGTCGGGCGCTGAGCGACTCGTTGTCGTTGCGCAGGGGGTCGTACACCGCGTCGTGGTACAGCGCGGCGAGTTCCACGTCGGCCACGTCGTCTGCGTGCTCGAGCAGGTGTGCGAGGGCGTGCACGTGGCGGACCACCCACATCACGTGCGCCGCGGTGTGGTAGCGGCGGTGCGGTTCGCCGAGGCGGCCGAGCAACGCGTCGAGCAGGTGGTCGGTGGCGGTTCCCGCCGGTGCGCCCGCGGCAAGGTGCGCCCACACACCCCGCAGTTCCGCCTCGGGCGACGACATGGATGCGATGCTACGGGCGATGACCGTGCTGATCGACGAGCCACGCTGGCACCACCGGGGGCGCACGTGGAGCCATCTCGTGAGCGATGACAGCCTGCAGGAACTGCACGACTTCGCCGAGGCGCTGGGCATCCCCCGACGAGGCTTCCACGGTGACCACTACGACGTGCCCGAGGAGTTCTACGCCGAGGTGGTGAGCGCCGGTGCGGTGCCCACGCCGAGCCGCGAGTTGGTGCGCCGCCTTCGGGCCGCGGGTCTGAGGCTGACCCCGAGCCAGCGCAGGGCGGCCGACTGAGACGCAGGCGCCCATCACGTCGGCCACCGTGACGGGCAACCAGCGAGTTCCCGGGGGCACTGGAAACCCTCCGTGCCGATGACGAACCACTCGACCAGTTCGATGTCGTGCCGGCCCGCGGTCTCGGCAGCGGTCTGCCAGAGTTCGGCGTCGGAGGGCAGCATCGCGCCCTGCGGCCGCACCGTGGCCACCACCAGCGAACGAACCGGCGGTGTGCGACTGCCGGCGATCGACATGACCTCGACGACACCCAACAGGTGCTCGGGAAGGTGTGTGTGATCGACCGCCACGATGAGACCGCCCGCCCATCGGTGGTCGAGCAGGAAGGTGAGGGTCTGTTCCGTGGGCGGCGTGCCCACGAGCGGCCGCAGTAGTCGGCGAGCCGCTGCGGCCGAGCGCACAGACGGGGGAGCGGTGACGGGATGCGCACGCATGGGGGCGACCTCCGCGGGTGATGCTGCCGTGGCAGCGGATCGGTTCGGGGGAAGCCGTGGTGGCGACTGTACGCAGGGGGTGTGAGGAAGTGGCACGGGGACCGGTTGCTAGGGTCCGGGCATGGCCGAAGTGACCATCTACCACAACCCGAATTGAAACTCGTCGGGCAATGCCGTGCGCATTGCAGAGGAACTCGGTGTCGAGACCGAGGTGGTGCTCTACCTGAAGACACCGCCCGACGCCGACACGTTGAGGTTCATCATCGACCGGTTGGAGGACCCCGTGACCGACCTCGTCCGGCGCGACAGCCTGTGGCAGAAACTGGGCCTCACCGATGCTGACGCCGCGACGGCGGAGCAGGTGATCGACCTACTGGTGCGTCACAAGCAGTTGTTGCAGCGTCCTGTGGTGGTGACCGAGCAGAAGGCCATCATCGGGCGTCCCAAGGAACGGGTGCGCGAACTGCTGGGCGGCTGAACGGGGCTCAGCCCCGGCTCTGCCGCGAGGTCGTCGAGCGCGTAGTGTCGGCCCCGATGGGGTTGCGACGCGGGCGAGCGGCGACTGCCGCGCCCGGCGCGGGCGGCTGGCCACTGTTGTTGGCGATGCTGCGCGAGCAGCGGCGGGCCCTGATCACCGGGATGCTGGTTGGCACGATGTGGAGCACCGGCAAGGTGCTCGTCCCGAAGTTGACCAGCCTCGCGGTCGACCGGGCGATCCTGGGCAGCGGTTCGCTGCTGCTCTGGTCGTTGCTGATCGGCGCGGCCGGTGTGCTGGCGGGTGTGTTCACGGCGTGGCGCCGGTGGATCGCGTTCCGCGAGAGCCGTCTCACCGAGACCCGCCTGCGCGAGCAGTTGTTCGCACACATCCTGCGACTGCACGTGGCCTACCACGACCGCACCCAGACCGGTCAGCTGATGAGTCGGTCCTCCAGCGACCTGCTGCAGATCCAGGGTTTCGTGGTGATGATTCCCGTCACCGCCTCGAACCTGGCGATGGTGGCGGGTGTGGTGGTGATCCTGCTGGTGCAGCAGCCGCTGCTCGCGGCCATCGCCCTCGCCCCCTTGCCGTTCCTGAACGTGCTCGCCACCCGGTTCTCGCGGCGCATCCATCCTGCGGTGGTCGCGGTGCAGCAGGAGCAGGCACAGTTGGCCACCGTCGTGGAGGAGAGCGTCAGTGGCGTTCGTGTCATCAAGGGGTTCGGTGCCCACGCGGTGACCGCTGCCCGATTGGCGAAGGAGGCCGACGACATCCGCGCGGTCTCGATGAAGGCGGCGCGTGTGCGCAGCGCCTTCCTGCCGGCACTCGACCTGCTGCCCAGCCTCGGGTTGCTGGCCGTGCTGGCCGTCGGCGGCCACCGGGTGCTGTCGGGCACGATGACCGAGGGGCAGATGCTCGAGTTCATGCAGTACATCGGCCTGCTCGTGGGGCCGTTGCGGACGCTCGGCATGACGGTGGCCTTCGGTCAGCGTGCATCGGCAGCGCTGCTGCGAGTGAACGAGGTGCTCTCGACCACCCCGATGGTGGCCGACGCCACCGAGCCGGTCGCGCTGCCCGCCTCGGGTGCGACGGGCCGGGTCGAGTTCCGTGACGTTCGCTTCGGGTACAGCGACGACGCCCCGGTGCTGCGTGGCCTGGACCTCGACGTGCCGGCCGGTGCCTCGATCGCCGTGGTCGGTGCCACCGGCAGCGGCAAGAGCACCCTTGCCCGACTGCTGATCCGCTTCTACGACACGGACTCCGGCAGCATCCTCGTGGACGGCGTCGACGTGCGCGACCTGCGCCTGCCCGAACTGCGGCGCGAGGTCGCCGTGGTGTTCGAGGACACGTTCCTGTTCCACGACAGCGTCGGCGCGAACATTGCCTTCAGCAAGCCCGAGGCGCCGCACGCCGACATCGAGGCAGCGGCACGACTGGCCGGCGCGCACGACTTCATCACCGAGTTGCCCGACGGGTACGACACGGTGATCGGCGAGCGGGGCTACTCGCTGAGCGGCGGCCAACGTCAGCGCATTGCCCTCGCTCGGGCGATCGTGGCCAACCCGCGTGTGCTGGTGCTCGACGACGCCACCAGCGCGGTCGACCCCAGCAAGGAGCACGAGATCC
>JBJTXX010000309.1:0-2161 GCA_046082485.1 Actinomycetota bacterium | reverse complement strand
AGGTGGCGACGATGCTGCCGTCGCGCTCCACCAAGGTCTACACGTTCCACCGGCGGCCCTGCGCGTCGAGCAGCGCATACCCGAGGCAGAACCCCACACCGAGGCGCTTGGCCTCGTCGAACAACGGCTGTGTCGCCACATTGGGCATCGACCGCTCGTACCAGTGATCGGCCTCGCTGATGTCGTCGACGAACCACCGGGGGAAGAACGTGGTGAGCGCCAACTCGGGGAACACCACGAGCTCGGCGCCCATGCCGTGCGCCTGGCGCAACAGCGCCACGAGGCGCTCGACCACCTGCTCGCGGGTGTGGTGTCGCTGCACCGGGCCCATCTGGGCGGCAGCGACGGTGAGGTAACGGGACATTGGGCGAAAACTAACCGCGACATCGGCGTGCGCGCTCGGATCGACCTCGCCGCGTCCGTCCCACTACCGTTCGACCCATGGCTGACATCACCCTCGAAGAGTTCGAAAACAGCGCCCGCGCCTTCCTCGACGCCAACGCCGCCCGCCGCGAGGCGGAGAAGAAGTTCGTGTGGGGCGAGGGGTCCGACAAGGTCGCGATGTTCGAGGAGAAGGATCGCGACACCGAGCGCGCCGACGTCGCCAAGGCGTGCGCCTGGCGCCAGAAGAAGTTCGATGCCGGCTTCGGCTGGATCACCGGGCCCTCCCAGTACGGCGGCGCCGGGCTGACGAGCGCCCACGAGCGCGTCTACCAGCGCCTCGAGTCCCAGTACGAGGTGCCGAACCAGGGTGCGTTCACGATCGGCCTGGGCATGGTGGCCCCCACCATCCTCGCCCATGGTTCCGACGTGGCCAAGGAGATGTACCTGCGGAAGATGTACCGCGCCGACATCGTCGGTTGCCAGCTGTTCAGCGAGCCCGGTGCCGGCAGCGACCTCGCCAGCCTGCAGACCAAGGCCGAGCGCGACGGCGAGGAATGGGTGATCACCGGCCAGAAGGTGTGGACCACGGGCGCCCAGTTCAGTGACCTCGGCGAGATCATCGCCCGCACCGACGTCGACCTGCCCAAGCACAAGGGCCTCACCGGTTTCATCGTCGACATGCACGCTCCCGGCGTGGAAGTGCGCCCGCTGCGCCAGATGACGGGCGGCGCCAGCTTCAACGAGGTGTTCTTCAACGAGGTGCGGGTCCGCGACGACCACCGCCTCGGCGACGTGAACAACGGGTGGAACGTGGCCCTCACCACCCTCATGAACGAGCGAGCCGCGATCGGCGCGGGCGGCGGAGGTGGCGGCGGCGTCAACATGTACCAGCGCGTCATCGAGATGGTGCGCCACTACGGCCTCGACACCGACCCGTTGGTGCGCAACGAACTCGCCGACCTGCTGATCCACAACAAGGTCGCGGGTTACAACAACCAGCGCGCCATGGACAAGATCAAGGCAGGGCAGCTGCCCGGGCCGGAGATGAGCATCGCCAAGCTGGCGGGCACCCTGAACTCGTTGCGACTGTGCGACTTCGTCTCGAAGGTGCTGGGCCCCAAGCTGATCGCCGACTCGGGCGAGTGGGGCACCTACGCCTGGAGCCAGTTGATCCTCGGCGCACCCGGCGGCCGCATCGCAGGCGGCTCCGACGAGGTGATGCGCAACATCGTGGGCGAGCGCGTGTTGGGTCTGCAGAAGGAACCCGGCATCGACAGCACCTCGCCGTTCCGCGATCTCAAGGTCGGCACCCAGAAGGGCTGAGCCGGGAAACGGCCCGCGATGCACCTCCCGTCCGCGAACCTTGTGCATTTGCGCGACACTGTCGCCCCATGGGGGGATTCAGTACTGAGTGGGACACTGCCGCGAATCCCGTCTACGACGTCTGGACGGTGACCAACGGCGGGGAGATCCTCCCCGGGGTGCTGTCGCCACTCGTCGCGACGATGTACAACGAGATCGACGCCAAGGGGCTGCGTGACCTGATGGCGCCCTACGCCACGGGCAAGCGCGTCAGGCTGTTCAAGCCTCCCGTCGGCAACTTCTTCGGCATCACCGCCGGGCGACTGGCACTGAACGTGGGGTTCAGCGTGGCGGCCATGAGCTGTCTCGACCCCGACATCGCCGCGGCCATGGCCGCCCAGTTCTTCCAGGGCAGCGACGAGGCCGTTCGGCTGCTGGTTCACGCACCGGCCGAAGAGGTCGCGGCCGCGCTCGC
>JBJTXX010000308.1:0-3634 GCA_046082485.1 Actinomycetota bacterium | reverse complement strand
AGCGCGGCGATGAACGGCGTCAAAGGCGCGGCGGCCACGCTGAACCGCCGGCGCGGCCGCAAGGACGATCTGCATCCTGCGCTCGACGCTGCGCGCATCGACCGCAGGACGCTCGATGCCATGCTCGGGGCCATGCAGGATTCGTTCCCACCACGGCAGGCCGCCGTCGTGGCCGTGCAACCGCGCCTTGCTGCGCATCCAGCGGCGGAAGTCGGGCAGCGACTCCACGACGGCCTGCTGCATGGCCTCGAACGTCGGTCGCGCCACGCTGTTGGCGAACAGCGACGCGTCGAGCGGACTGGCCCAACCCCGGCGACGGTTCACCACGTTGGCCTCGCCCTTCACCCCGTTCATCGCCGCTGCCACCGAGGTGGCGACCTGCGGCCATGCTCCCATCTCCGCGTCGTAGGCGGCCTTTCGCACTGCCGCGTCGGGGTTGCTGGCCAGGCCGCGGATGGCGGCCATCGGCAGGGTGGGTGACGTGCCGTCGGGCATGGCGACGGTGGCCGTGAGCTGTGAGGTGACGGTCTGCTGCAGTTGGCCCCAGGCGCTCGAACCCGACGCCAGCAACTCGGCGTAGAGGCCTTCCTCGGCTTCCGACATCTGGTGCTCGGCGCGGGCGGCGAGCTTGCGGAACGGTTCGCGGTGCTCGGCCACCTGCGGGCTGACTGTGGCCAGTTCGTCGACTCCCAGGGCCGCCATCCAGGCGGCGAACCGGGCCATCAGAGGTCGCCGCCGCACGGCCTGCATCTCGAACTCGGCCATCAGCGCCTGGGCGCGCTCGTCGAACGTGTCGGTGCTGGTGGTGGCGTAGATGTAGGCCTCGGTGAGGTCGGTGTGGTCGCCGTAGGCGTTCAGCGCTGCCACCACCGCATCAGCGGCCTCGCCGTCGGCCGTGGTGACCGGGCGCGGGTCGGTGGCCCGGATGTCGTGCTGCTCGAACAGCGCCTCCAGTCGGGTTGCGTCAGCGGCGGCGCGCTCCATCGCATCGAGGAAGGAACGTGCGTCGAACGACTCGTGCAGGTCGGTGACGCTCCAGCGCGGAAGGTCGTCGGTGGTGCTCATGGTGTGTCGGCTCCGGGATCGGTGACGAATGCTTGGTGGGTGTGGCTGACCTCGAAACCGAGGTCGCGGTACAGGCCGATGGCGGCAGTGTTGGCGCCGTCGACGTACAGCATCGCGTGGGTCGCGCCCGCACGGTGAAGGCTCTGCAGCCCGGCCAGGGTGAGGGCGCGGCCGAGGCCGAGGCCGTGGAAGTCGGGGTGCACGGCGATGACGTAGATCTCGCCGTCGACCTGCCCGTGCCCGTGCCCGTGCTCGTGCTCGTGCTCGTGCACGTGCTCGTGCACGGCAGGCGGGTGCAACTTCGTCCAGCAGAACCCGGCCAGGCGGTGATCGCGTTCGTGCAGCAGGAAACCCTCCGCGTCGAACCAAGGTTCGCGTTCGCGCTGCTGCAGCGTGGTGAGGTCCCAGCCGCCCTGTTCGCCGTGCCAGCCGAAGGCGGTGTTGTTGACCTCCAGCCACTGCTGCTCGTCGGCACCGGGTCGGAAGGGCCGCACGGCGAGGTCGGTGGTGGCCGGCACTGGCAGCGTGCGTCGCATCTGCAACAGGGTGCGCCCCGGGTGCAATCCCAATGATGCCGCGGTGTCCTCCGAGCCCGGGTCGCCGTGTGTCCACCACGTGACAGCGCTGCCCTCGGGGAGGGCGGCGACCACGTGCTGCAGCAACTGGGTGCGGGCCTCGTGCACGTCGCCGGGGAAGCGGGACGACACGATCGCATCCACGACGAAACCCTCGTTGCCCCGCGACGCCTGTGCGTAGCCCACCACGTCGCCGCTGTCGCCGCCGTCGGTGTCGTGGTCGGCGTCGCTGTCGTCGTCGCTGTCGTCGTCGACGGTGGCGATGACGCCCACGAAACCCGGTCGCGGCCCCTGCGCCAGATCGATGTGCAGGTGGTCGTTCAGGTGCGCGTGGTCGGTCTCGCGGGCCGAGTTCAGGAACGAGGCGACGGTGTGCTGGTCGTCTGCCCCCAGTTCCGCCACCACCCGCACCTCGACCATCGGGACGAGGCTAACGGCAGCACTGGCCTACGCTCCGGCCGTGGGCACACCGCGCGCACCGCGCACACCGAGGGGCAGGGCCACGGCCGTGGCGAAGGCGTTGGCGGAGCTCCACCCCGAGGCGGTCTGCGAACTCGACCACGGCACGCCCTTCCAGTTGCTGGCGGCCACGATCCTGTCGGCCCAGACCACCGATGCCCGGGTGAACTTGGTGACGCCCGCGTTGTTCGCCGGGTATCCCGATGCCGCGGCGCTGGCCGTCGCGGACCCGGAGGACGTCGAGCGCATCGTGCGCTCCACGGGTTTCTACCAGTCGAAGGCCCGCAACCTGATCTCGATGGCGCAGTCGCTGGTCGAACGTTTCGAAGGGCAGGTGCCCACGGCGTTGGAGGATCTCGTGACGCTGGCGGGTGTGGGGCGCAAGACCGCGAACGTGGTGCGCAGCGTGGCCTTCGGCCTGCCCGGGCTGCCCGTCGACACGCACGTGGGGCGCCTCTCGCGCCGCCTGGGCCTGACCACCGAGGACGACCCTGTGAAGGTCGAGCACGAACTCGGGGCGTTGTTGCCGCCCGCGCAGTGGGGCGACTTCAGCCTGAGGGTCATCCTGCACGGCCGGCGCGTGTGCGATGCGAGGAAGCCCGCCTGCGAGCGTTGTGGCCTCGAGTGGCTCTGCCCGTCGTCGTCGCTGCGTGCCTGACCGACTCAGCGGCCGGACCGACTCGGGCCTTGGGTTCGGACGCAGGGCCGAACCGGTCGTTACGAGGGGGTTGCGGCAGCTGCTGACGAGGGGCCGCTATCCTTACACTGGGTATCGAGTAAGGAGAAGTGATGGAAATCGCGGCGAAGATGACCTCGAAGGGTCAGATCACGGTTCCCAAGGCAGTGCGCGATGCGCTCGGCATTGGCGAAGGGGACAACGTGGTGTTCCGGGTAGAGGGCAATCGTGCCGTCCTGGCTCGCACCCCGGACTTCCTGTCGTTGGCTGGAACGATCCAGGTTCCCGCCGCCCGACGCAACGCCGCATGGGATGACGTCATCCGCACGACACGCTCGGCCCGTGCGGACGCCCGCCGATGACAGCATTCGTCGACACGAACATCCTCGTCAGGCACCTCACCGGCGACCCGCCGGCGATGGCCAAGCGAGCCACCGCATTCCTCGCTGGCCAGCCCGAGCTGTATCTCAGCGACCTGATCGTCGCCGAGGCCGTGTACGTCCTCGAGTCGTTCTACAAAGCCCCGCGAGACCAGGTCGCCGGAGCAATGCGGTCGCTCATTGTCTTTCGATCGATGATCACGATCGATCCTGCGCTGTTGCTGCGGGCGATCGAGGTCTACGAAGTCGATGGGCTCGATTTCGCCGAGGCCTACCTCGTGGCATGCGCCGAGAGTACGGGTGTCGGCTCCATCGTCTCGTTCGACAAAGCCGTCGACCGAGTCGCCACTGTGACCCGGCTCGAACCCTGACAGCGACAGTGCTCGACGACCGACTCAGTGGGACGAGCGGTTGGCGGACTTGACCGCCTGTCGCAGCGTGCGCGCCGCGACGCGCAGGGAACGCTCGGCCTCGGTGAG
>JBJTXX010000307.1:0-3235 GCA_046082485.1 Actinomycetota bacterium | reverse complement strand
CGAGTTCTTCTTCCTAGAAATGAACACTCGACTCCAGGTGGAGCACCCGGTCACCGAAGTAATCACCGGCATCGACCTCGTCGAATGGCAGATCCGCGTGGCGAGTGGCGAGAAGTTGCCCATGACCCAGGCCGAGGTCGCGGCCCGGCGCAACGGACACGGCATCGAGATCCGCATCAACGCCGAGAACCCGGCCGGCGGCAAGTTCCTGCCCTCCCCCGGCAAGATCACCAAGCTCACCACGTCGGATGGTTTCGGCGTGCGCTTCGACTCCGGTTACGAAGCCGGCGACGAGATCAGCCAGTACTACGACAACCTCGTCGGCAAGCTGATCGTGTGGGGCAAGGACCGCCCCACTGCCATCGCCCGGACCATCCGTGCGCTCGAGGAGATGGTGGTCGAGGGTGTGGCAACCACCATCCCTGCCGACCTCGCGATCCTCAAGCACGCCGACTTCCAGGCGATGACCCACTCCACGAAGTGGGTCGAGGAGGTGCTCGACCTGTCGGGCGTCGAGCCTCCCAAGCCGCCGGCTGCTACCGAGGGCGACGACCCGCTGGTGCAGCGTTCCACCACGGTCGAGGTCAACGGCAAGCGGTTCGACGTGAAGATGTGGGTGCCCGACATGCCGATGGTGGCTGCCGGTCCGGCCAAGGCGGCGGCGAAGAAGCCCACCCGCTCGGCCTCGTCCGGCGGCGGCGCCGGCGGCGCGGGCAGCGGCAACGTCGAGGTGCCGATGCAGGGCACCATCGTGAAGGTGCTGGTCGAAGTCGGACAGTCGGTGGAAGCCGGTCAGGCCGTCGTGGTGCTCGAGGCCATGAAGATGGAGAACCAGATCACCGCCGACAAGGCCGGCACGGTGAAGGAGATCAAGGTCTCCGCCGGTTCCACCGTCGGCGCCGGCGACGTGGTCGTCGTCATCGAGTGATCTCTGCCGCCCAGTGACTCGGGCGTTGCTGCGGCTGATCGCGCCGGACTCCGGTACTCATTCTGTTTCACCTCGCTCGGACGCTCCCGATCCGGGTCCCAGACCGTCCGAATGAGGTGAAACGAAACAACCACCCACTCCCCCGCCCATCGCGCCCTCGGCCGGCACTTGCCGAACCGAGCGGTCCGTGGTGCACCACTCCGACATGTTGTTCGACGAGGAACCTGACGCACCTCGGCCACTGAGCGGATTCCGCCTCCGTCGTGCCGTGCTGGGTGTGCTCATCGGCCGTGGTGGCCCGATGACGACTGCCGAGATCGCCGCCGAATTGCTGGCAATGGGCTTCGCCTCGAGTCCGCATCGCTCCAAGTCCACGAGGCGCATGGTGGCGAACCTGCTCGGCTACCAGGCACAACTCGGCCACGTGTACCGGACGGCCCCGGGGACCTACCGGGTGAATCCGGAGTGGGTGGCAGGCCTGAGCAAGGCCACCCGGTGGCGTTACCTCAACTGGAGGCGACTCACGTGACCGGGCACGAGCGGCCCACGGTGGGCGATCTCACTCGGCGGCTTCGGCCAACGCCTCGGCGAGTGCGGGGTGCACCAGCAGACTCTCGACGATGTCGCTCACCTTCAGGTTCGCCGTGACGGCGATAGCGATCACGCTGATGAGTTCGGCTGCGTGGCGGCCGACGATCGAGCCACCGAGCACCACGCCCGTGGCGGGATCGGAGATGATCTTCACGAAGCCGCGGGAGTCGTTGTTGATGAGCGCCTTCGGGGTGGCCGAGAACGGCACCTTGGTGACGCGGATCTTGCGACCGACGGCGAACGCGTCGGCCTCGGCGAGGCCGACGTCGGCGATCTCGGGCTCGGTGAAGATGGCGCTGGCGGCCTTGTCGTAGTCGAGGTGGCGGTGCGCGATCTTCTGCAGGCCCATCACGTGCTCGGCCACCTTGCGGCCCTGCATGCTCGCCACGCTCGACAACGGCAGTTTGCCGCTCACGTCGCCCGCGGCATAGATGTGCGGCTGGCTGCTCTGACAGTGACCATTGATCGCCACGTAGCCCGACCGATCGAGTTCCACCCCGGCGGCCTCCAGCCCGAGGCCCGCCGTGTTCGGCACCGAGCCGATGGCCAACACCGCGTGCGAACTGCGCACCACTCGGCCGTCGTCGCAGCGCACCACCACCTCGTCGCCCTCGCGTTCGATCGAGGTGGCGCGTGCGCCCTTCAACAACTTCACTCCCCTGCGCAGGAAGTCGCCCTCGAGCACGGCAGCCACCTCGGGGTCCTTCATCGGCAGCACCTGCTGGCGTCTCACCACGAGCGTCACCTCGGCGCCGAAGCTGGAGAACATGTGCACGAACTCCACGCCCGTGACGCCCGAGCCGACCACGGTGATGCTCTTCGGGAAGATCCTCGGCGGATAGCAGTGGCGGGTGGTGAGGATTCGTTCGCCGTCCGGGTGGCACCAGTCCGGGACACGGGGGCTCGTGCCGGCGGAGATGAGGATCGCGTCAGCAGGCAACACATCGACACCGTTCGCCGTGGTGACCTCGATGCTGTTCGGTCCAATCAGTCGTGCCGTCCCGTGCAGGAGGCGCACACCCTGGCTCTCGAGCAGTTGCGTGGTGTTCCTCTGCAGACGCCCCTGGATGTCGGCAACGCGGGCGGTGAGGCCGTCGATGTCGACCTCGGCCTCCTGCTGCTCGAGACCCATGCCCTCGATGCGACGCGAGAACGCCAGCGCTCCACCGGTCGCGATCATCGTCTTCGACGGAATGCAGTCCCACAGATGGGCGGCTCCACCGATGATGTCACGCTCGATCAGCGTGACCTCGGCGCCGAAACGGGCTGCATGGGTGGCTGCGGTGTTGCCCGCCGGGCCCCCACCGATGATCACGAAACGGGTCGACACGGCTGTGCAGGTTACCCGCCGCTCATGCCACGGGGGTGAGAGCCCACCGGATGAGGCCGGTCACGGCAGCACCCGCAGGTCGCACGGCGAGGCGTTCGCTCACCGGCAGCAGGGGCAGTCGCAGCGGCCATCTGGTCCAGGCCGGCAGCAGCGACACGGCTGCAGCAGCCAGCAGTCCGTAGGCAGGGCGGGCCGGCAGCGGCAGCGGTGGTTCGAGCAGCAGGAACCGCGCTGCCTCCCTCGCCTCGCGGGTGCCGGCGAGTTCGGGGCGGAACTCGTTGAACTCGGCTCGCAGTTCGCGCACCGAGGTCGGCGGGTGGTTCACGCCGAGGGCCGAGGCGACGACAGCCATGTCGGCCACGTACTCATCGGCCTCGCCCGGCGAC
>JBJTXX010000306.1:0-782 GCA_046082485.1 Actinomycetota bacterium | reverse complement strand
CTGACCGCCGGAGAACTGGTGCGGCTGACTCTCGGCCGCACGTGCCGGGTCGATGCCGACTTCCTCGAGCAGGGCGTCGACCTTGGCCGAGCGATCGCTGCCGGAGCCGCGCTTCCAGATCGTGAGGGGCTCCATCACGATGTCGCGCACCTTGCGGCGCGGGTTCAGCGACGAGATGGGATCCTGGAAGATCATCTGCATGCGGGTGCGGGCCTCGCGCATGTCGTTGAGCGACATGGTGGTGAGTTCCTTGCCCTCGAACGACACCGATCCGCCCTCGGGGCGCCGCAACTGCATGACGGCACGCCCGGTGGAGCTCTTGCCGCAGCCGCTCTCGCCCACCAGGCCGAGGGTCTCGCCGCGCAGCACGTCGAAGCTGATGCCGCTCACTGCGTTCACCTTCAGGCCGGTACGGCCGACGGGGAACTCGACGACGAGGTCCTCCACGCGCAGCAGCACGTCCGCCGAGTCGCGCAGGTGCGCCTTGCCGGTGCCGGCCATCAGGCTGCCCCCACCTTCTGCGCCTCGATGCGGGCGCGGGTCTCGTGATAGTGCGGTGAACCGACGGGGTGCCAGCAGGCGTAGGTGTGGCGCGGGTCGTCGACGGTGATCGTCAGCGGCGGCTCTTCCTCCTGACAACGCTCTGAGGCGAAGTCGCAACGCGGCGCGAACCGGCAGCCGCGCGGCGGATTCACGAGGTCCGGAGGACGACCCGGGATGACGTTGAGCCGGGTGTGGCTGGCTTCCTCCATCTTCGGGATGCTCGCCAGCAGACCCTCGGT
>JBJTXX010000305.1:0-2607 GCA_046082485.1 Actinomycetota bacterium | reverse complement strand
CAGGGTGGCTACGGCATCCAGATGTCGCCGGCGTTGGCACGGGCGGGTGCCGAGCTGGTGCGCAGCGGCGGCCTGCCCGCCGACATCGCCGCACGCGGGTTGGAACCCGAGCACCTGCACCGCACCCGACTGGCCGGCATGCACGGGCTGGAAGGGCACTGACCTTGCGCCCGCTCGACCTGCTGGGGGAGTGGGTGGCAGGGCTGCGGTGGGCCGACGTGCCACCGCACGTGCAGCACCGGGCACGGCTGACGTTCCGCGACACCTGCGGCACGATTGCCGGCGGGGCGCGAACCGTGTCGGGACGGGTGGCCAGCGCGTTCGCCACGGCGGCACCCAGCGACGTACACCGCACCTTCGAGGTGGCGGTGCACGCGAGCGCGCTCGACTTCGACGACGGCCACTACCGCGGCGGCGCCATCCATCCGGCGAGCGCGGTGGTGCCTGCCCTGCTGGTGGCCGCAGGCAGTGATCAGCCGACCGACGAATTGCTGACGGCGCAGGTGGCGGCCTACGAGGTGGGCCTGCGCGCCGCACACCTGCTGTGGCCGAAGCATCCGCTCGACGACTACCACTGCACCGGCACGGCGGGTGCCATTGCCGCCGCGGTGGCCGTGGCGAAGCTGCGAGGAGGCTCCACGGACGTGGTGCGCAGGGCGATCGCCACCGCATGGGCGCACGCCCCGATGGCCACGTTCCAGTTGCCGATGGTGAAGGAGAGCATCGGCTGGTCGGCAGCCTCGGGCCGGGCCGCTGCCGACTTGGCTGAGGCCGGTTTCATGCAGCTCACGCGGCCGTCGGCGTCGCCGATCGACGCCACGTTCACCCCCACGCCGTTCGACCGGCCCGCAGCGATGGGTGACCCGTTCGTGGCATCGCTGGGCACCGTGTTCGAGGCGGGCAACAACTACTTCAAGCCCTACGCCGCCTGCCGCTACACCCACACTGCCGCCAGGACGGTGCAGGCATTCGGCGTCGGCGCCGACGACGTCGAGTCGATCGAGGTGCACACCCACCACGGCGCCAAGGACCTCAGCGATCGACGCCCCGCATCGCTCGACCACGCGCAGTACAGCTTCCCCTTCGTGTTGGCCACGATGCTGCTGACAGGTGCGCTCGGCGCGGACGAGATGAGTGACGAATCGCTCGACGACCCCGCACGGCTCGCTCTCGCAGCGCGGGTGTCGGTGCACCACGACCCGGCGCTCGACATCGAGTACCCCGCCCACTACGGCACCCGCACGGTGGTGCGCACGTATGACGGCAGCGTGCTGGAGGAGACCCGCCTGGTGGCGCCCGGCGACCCCGGCGACCCGATGACCGACGACGAGCTGCTGGCGAAGTACCAGCGCCTCACTGCGGCGGGGTGACCACCAGCACGAACTTGCCGACGTGACGCTTCAACAGGAACTCGCGCTGTGCGTCGGCGATGCGTTCGAGCGGGAACGTGGCGGCCACGAGCGGGCGGATCTCGCCACGCTCGATGTAGCCGACGAGATTCGGGAACACCGGTTCGTCCCACGCTGTGCAGCCGATGAGCGTGATGTCTTTGAGGTAGAGGGTGCGCATGTCGAGCGGCACGATCGGCCCGCCGATTGCGCCCGACGAGGTGTAGCGGCCGCCGCGCCGCAGCACCTTCAGCATGGACTCGAAACCGGGCCCGGCGACGTTGTCGACCACGAGGTCGACCGATTCCTCGCCGAGTGCGGCGACGGGGTCGTCGTTGCGGTCGATCACCCGGTCGGCGCCGATGGCCAGCACCTGTTGCGCCTTGTCGCCACCGACGCCGCCACCAACCACGGCGGTGACGGTGGCGCCACGGCGCTTCGCCAACTGCACGGCCGCGGAACCGACCCCGCCCGACGCACCGGCGATGAGGACGTGCTCGCCGGCGGCGGCACCCGACCGGTGCAGCATGTTCTCCGCCGTGGCGTAGGCGCACGGGATGGTGGCGAGCTCGACATCGGTCCAGTCGCAGCGCACCTCGAACACCTCGGTGGCCGGCACCTTCACGTACTCGGCGAAGGCGCCGTCGAAGTCGGATCCCATCCAGATGTTGTCCATCGAGCCGAACCCGCTCGGCCGCATGCACGCACGCACCAGCACCCGTCGGCCCAGCAGCGTGGGGTCCACGTCGGGCGCGACCTCCACCACGCGGCCGCAGCAGTCGGTGCCCTGGATGAACGGGAACGGGGTGGCCTCGTTCCATCCGCCGTCGGCCTTGTGGGTGGGCCGTTCCTCCTCGATCGCCGCGGCGGCGTTGGTCTCGGTCGTGACCGTCGACGAGTACCAGCCCAGCCGGGTGTTGATCTCGGTGTTGTTCACCCCGGCGGCGAGCACCTGCAACAGCACCTCGCCCGGGCCGACGACCGGCATCGGCACGTCGCACCACACCAGGCGGTCGTAACCACCGTTGCCGGTGGTGACCACGGCCTTCATGTCAGTCGACCAGCGAGTCGGCACGCAGCCCGGCGCGCTCGAGGTGTTGTTCAAGGTTCGGCCGCGACACACCGGCTATCTGCCCCATCAAATCCGCTGCCTTCTGCCCGACCTTGGCGTGATGCTGGGCTATGCCGTGACCGCCCAGACCCGCGCCCTGCCGGCCCA
>JBJTXX010000304.1:0-2113 GCA_046082485.1 Actinomycetota bacterium | reverse complement strand
CCCGCACCACGGTCGCCGTAGCCCATGTGCGGCGGGATCGTCAGCCGTCGGCGTCCGCCGACCTTCATCCCCTTGACACCTTGGTCCCAGCCCTCGATCACCTCGCGGGCACCCAGGCGGAAGTCGAAGGTACTGCCGCGGTTCCAACTCGCATCGAACTCGCGCCCGTTGCTCCAGGCCGCACCCACGTAGTGCACCACCACGCGCTTGCCGATCGTGGCTTCGTCGCCGTCGCCGACCACCTCGTCGACGAGGATCAGTTCGGTGGGCGGTTCGCCTTCGGGGATGGCGATGGTGGGACGTTCGGGCATGGCGGCCACGCTAGCCACCGGCGGCGATCAACGCCACGGCGACGGCCGTGGCGCCGACGCCGATGGCCTGCCACCAGCGCATGCGCTCCTTGTTGAAGACCACGGAGAGGATGACAGCAACCGTCGCGAACTGTGAGGCTGCGACGCTGACCGGACCGCTCGCGCCACGTCCGAACGCCAACTGCAAGCTCGCGATGGCGAGCAGGCCGAACGTGCCGCCCAGCACCGCCCAGCGGCGACTCCGGCCCGACGCGATGAGGGGCTCGGAGCGGAAACCGCCGAGGATGAACAGCAGCGCCAGACCTGCGCCGCGCTGAGCGATGACCGGAGAGACACCGGATTCCTTGCTGGCCTCGCCCATCAGGGTGAAGCCCACACCGAACAGCACACCACTGGTGACCCCGAGCACGGCACCCAACATGGCACTCCCCTCTCCCCCGGGTGTGTAGGAGGTCAGCACCAACGCCACCAGACCGATGGCGATGCCGATGGCCACGGTGGTGCTCATGTCGGTGCCGTGGAACACGTCCCACAGCACGGGAACCGCGGCGATCAGCACCGACGCGAGCGGGGCGACGATGCCGAGGCGGGCCACCTTGTAGCCCTCGTAGAGCAGCGCTAGTCCGGTGATCATCGCAACACCCGAGATCAGGCCGATGACGGTGTCGTGCATCGTCCAGCGTGAATCGACTACGAGCAACAACAGAGGCGAGAGCGTGACGCTCGTGGTGACCGCCGTGCGGGTGACCGTCAACGACGGCGTGTCGAGCGCGGCACGGGCCGCACTGAAGTCGGAGAGTCCGAGCAGGATCGCTGCCGCGACGGCGAACACGAGTGCGATTCCCATCGGTCATTCACTTCCTGTGACGTAGAACTGGCCTGCCCACTGGCGGAACTGCATGAACGGACCGTCGGTGTCGGCAAGAGCCGGACGCTCGACGAAGACCTCGTGCTCCCAGATCGGCTTGTCCTCGAGCAGTTGGCGGGGGATCTCGTGGATGGCGGCCTCCCCCACCGAACGCGTGGCACGGTCGTCGGCGAAGCGGCACACCTTGAAGGTGAAGCGCATCTCGCAGCGGTCGGTCTCGATCGGGGTGGCGCACCCGAGCAGCAGGGTGTCGATAGTGAAGTACCGGAGTTCCGCGTCGAACCACTCGGGGTCGTCGTCGAACTCGGGCACGTGGGGTATCTCCCACAGCGGCCCGTCGCCCTGCGGGTGGTACCACGCCATCACCAGGCCGTTGCGCTCCACGACCGGGTAACTGCGCAGCCGCGCCCGGCCGTTGGTGCGCTGGCTGTACGGGATCAGCGTGTTGGCATCTGCAGCATCGAACTGCCAGCCGTGGAACGGGCAGACCAGCTCGCAGCCGCTCACGGTGCCGCCATGGCCGAAGTGCGCACCGAGGTGAGGGCAGCACGCGTCGTGGACATGTGCGGCGCCGTCGGCATCTCGCCAGAGCACGAGGTCGCGGCCGAAGGCGCGGTGCGGGCGCACCGAGGACGACTCGAGTTCGTTGCTCCAGGCCACGACGAACCACCCGAACGGGATCGGCCAAGGGAACCTGCTCCTGACGTGAGTCCGAAGACTCGCTCGGCGTTGTGCCGGAGGAACTTCGGCCACACCTCGTCGCGGAGCGGTACGCAAGGCACTTCCCAGAACATGCGCTCGTGGCTGAGCCCCATCGGGAAGTAGCCGGCGTACATCACCTTCTCGGCTTCGCAGGAGTTGGCGAAGTCGATGATTGCCTGGGGGTGGTACTTCGGGGCGAAGGCACTCGTGCTGTAGTAGAGGTTCGGCCACT
>JBJTXX010000303.1:0-8417 GCA_046082485.1 Actinomycetota bacterium | reverse complement strand
TGGGTGACGAGCCCGCTGATCGCCTTGAACAGGGTTGACTTGCCGGCGCCGTTCGGGCCGACGACGGCGACGAGCTCGCCAGGATGCACCTCGAACGAGACGGCAGCGAGCGCCATCGTCGCGGGCGGGTAGGTGACGCTGACACCATTGACTCGAAGGATCGGATGGCCGGCCGCCGTGTGATGCCGGTCGTTCATTCGGTGCACCCGAGGCCGGTCACGAGGCGTTGGAGGTTGTCGCGCATGATCGAGGCATAGGTCTTGCCTGCGTCGAGCTGGTCCTGGGTGAGGCCCTCGATCGGATCGAGAAGATCGAGTTCGGCACCGATCTCGCGTGCGACGGTTTCGGCGAGCGCAGGAGGAGCGATCGACTCGAGGAAGATGGTGGTGACGCCTTCTGCCTTGGCCTCGGCGGCAATGGCTTCCAGGGTCCGCGGGTCGGGCTCGATGTCGGGAGAGATGCCGGCGATCGGGATCTGGCGCAGGTCGTAGGTGTTGGCGAGGTAGCCGAATGCCCGGTGGCTGGTCACGATCACTCGCGAGCGGCACTCGGCGAGCGCAGCTCGGTACTCGCCGTCGAGGCCGCGCAGATCGGTCAGGTACTGCTCGGCGTTCTTGCGGTACGCTCCGGCGTTGTCGGGGTCGACCTCGACGAACGTGGCCGTGATGGCCTCGACCATGGCGATCATCCGGCTCGGGTCGAGCCAGACGTGTGGGTCGACGTCGCCATCGAGGACCTCACCGTCGACCTCGCCGTCGGTGCCCTCGAGTTGGGCGTCGACGCCGAGGAGGTCGACCTCGTCGAGGAGGTCGAGCCGGGTCAGACTGTCGGGTGCGTTCGCGATCGCGTCCTCGACCTGTGGCTGAAAGCCGCGCCCGAGGTAGATCGCGACATCCGCAGTTTCGAACACGCCCATCTGTGCTGGCTGGAGCTCAAGGTCGTGGGGTCCCTGCCCGGGCGGTGTCAAGTCGGTCACCGTCACCAGATCGCCGCCGACGCCGCGTGCCGCTTCCTCGAGCGGGTAGAACGCGGTGACCACCCCGATCTTGGTGTCGGAGTTCGTGTCGGGCTTGTCGCTGCCGCACGACGCGACGAGCACACTGCTCGCCACGACGAGCATGGTGACCCCTGAGCCGAACTTCGGTGAGCGGAACAGCGAGATATTCATGGACATCGACTGTAACAGGAATAGGAACGATTCGTATACTGGAGAGATGAGGACTGTGATGGGTGCTTCTTGGTTGCGGCGTCTGTGGTGGTTGAGGTGAATGTCGACGACTACCTGACCACCACCCGACTGATGGACTGTCAAGGTCGCACCACGCACACGTTGACGCTGCTGATCGACGGTCGCGTTCGCGTGCGCGTTGGTGCCGCCGAAGGGGTGGTCGATCCCCGGGAGCGGCGTGTGCATCCGCCCACGATCAAGTTCGGCGCGGGTGAGTATGGCCATGACCAAGTGCTGCAGATCGCCTACGACATGGCCAATGGCCACCAACACTGAGATCGAGCGACCCTGAGAATGGGTTGAGTCAGCGCGCCTTCGTCGGTGACGTGACGGCGACCGACAGTCGCTCGACCGTGCCGTCGGCTCGGCCGACCAGGACCGTTGAGCCGGTGGGGTGCCAGGCGACGGCAGCGATGGCGACCTCGCCCTCATGTACAGCCTCGGGTTCGAGGGGACGGTTGACCGAGCGAGGCGAAGGCCACAGGACGAGTCGGCCGTCGGCCCCGCCGGACAGCAGTCGGGTGCCGGCCGGTTCCCAGGCGAGGCAGCTGATGTGGCGATCATGGGCGTTACCGGTAGCGGGCCGCGTTCCTTTGGGACCTCGGCCGGAGAAGTCCCACACGGTGAGCTCGTCCAGGCACGCGGATGCCATCCAGTGGCTGTCGTCGCGGAAGGCCAGGTGCTCGATCTTCGCGGGGTAGCCCGACATGGACAGGTCGTCGCCGGACCAGAGGCGCCACAGGTGAATGCTCGAGTCCTGGAACCCTGCGCATGCCCACTTGCCGTTCGGTGCGAGAACGAGCGAAAGCGGCGACCCTTTGAACGGATGTGTGCGCGAGGGTTCTTGTCGTGGGAGATGGCCGGGGTCGTACCAGGTGATTCCGCCGTAGGAGGTGACGCCGACTCGTCTGCCGTTCGTGGCCCAACTGACATCGGTGATGGTCGACGACGCAGCCGGAAACCGGTGCACCAGTGTTGCGTCGCTGTCGCACAGGACCAGGCATCGCCCATCAGCGACGGCGAGCAGCGTTCCATCGGGTGACCATGACACCCTCGCGATCCAACCGGAACCGTCCAGAACTCCGACCGTCTCACCGGCCCGGTCGTACACGCGGACACAGCTGTCCTGCCCGCCGATCGCGAGACGGCTGCCATCGGGCGACCATGCGCCACAGAGAACACCCATCGGATGATCGGAGAGCTTGCAGATCAGCGAACCTTCGATGGTCACGAGTACGGCATCGCCGGCGAGCGAGCCGGCCGCCAGCAAAGCCCCATCGGGGGAGACGGCGACAGCAGCGACGTAGTCGCCGAGCTGGAGCTGCCACATGCGTTCTCCGATCATCGGACCAGGCACTCCCGGAAGCTTCGCTCCAGTCCGGCACGATCGAGGTTTCGACCGATGAACACGAGCTTGTTGACGCGTGCCTCCCCATCGGACCACGGGCGATCAGGTTGGCCATCGAGCAGCATGTGGACGCCTTGGAACACGTACCGCTGTTCCATCCCGGCGATCGACAAGATGCCTTTCGACCTGAAGATGTCCGTTCCCTGTTCCGCAAGGAGGCGCCCGAGCCAGCTGTTGAGACGGTCGCCGTCAAGGTCCCCGTCAGCTTGGATGCCGACGGAGGTGACGGTCGCGTCGTGCTGGTGCTCGGTGTCGGGATCGAGGAACGACGGGTCGTCGATCAACACGCGATCGAGATCGAACGCGCCGACATCGAGGATCAGGTCGAGGTCCACCTCCCCATGACTCGTATGGATGATCGGCGCCAACGCGTTGATTTCCCGGATGCGACGCTCGAGCTCCACCAGCGCCGCAGAATCCACCAGATCGACCTTGTTGATCACCACCCGATCCGCAAATGCCAGCTGTTCCACCGACTCGTTCTCGACGCCGTCTGCCTTGATCTCGTCGAGGTGGATCAGCAGATGCTTGGCGTCTACGACGGTCACGATCGCATCGAGGCGCAGCTGCGCCGACACCTCAGGATCGACGAAGAACGTCTGTGCGACCGGCGCGGGATCGGCGAGCCCGGTCGTCTCGATCACGATCTGGTCGAAGCGACCCTTTCGCTTCATCAAGTTGCCGAGGATCCGGATCAGGTCTCCACGCACGGTGCAACAGATGCAGCCGTTGTTCATCTCGAAGATCTCCTCTTCGGCTTCCATCACCAGTGCGTCATCGATGCCGACCTCGCCGAACTCGTTCTCGATGACGGCGATCCGCTTGCCGTGCTGGGCAGTCAGGATGTGGTTCAACAGCGTCGTCTTGCCCGCACCGAGAAACCCGGTGAGTACCGTGACGGGGACCTTCGAGCCAGGAGTCATCCCTAGATCATAACAATTCCTATTCTGACCACGGCGCTGCTCTACGTACAGCGGGCGCACAAGCCCACCACATCGAGGCGGTGACCCGACGGCCGGAACCCGGTGCTGGCGATGGCCCGTTCCAGGACCGTCTCAAGGTTGCGTTCCGCTCTCACCGGCACGACGAAATCGTCGACCAGTCCGCAGCTCAGGCAGATCAGGTGGTGATGATGGCCCATCAGATCCTCGGACAGCTCGTACCGTGCTCGGTCATCGCTGGATACGACCTTCTGCACGACACCGACCTCTTCGAGGATCGCCAGGTTCCGGTAGACGGAGCTCTGCGTGAGCTTCGGCCGGGTCTCGAGCAGATCGGGAATGGTGGCGGGCCGGCCAAGACCCGCAAGCAACTCGACGAGCTCACGACGACCAGAGGTGTAGATCTGGTCGGCGGCGCGCATACGCGTCACCGCTGCCTCGTGCACGTGACCGAGGTTGATCGTGAGGTCGCTCATGGAGACACCCTACCGGGCGAATGAGAACCGATAGGAACCCTTCCGATCACAGACATCACGCCGACCCGAGTGACGCGCCCGGCCGGACATGCGATGTCACACTCGGGAAATGAAGCATTCCGGACACTCGCACTCGCTCTCCGACGGCGACGAACACGAGTCGCCCATCGCTGAGCCAGCAGTCGCCCGCGTGCTGTGGTCCGTCATCGGCGCGCTGATCGGCCTGACCGTCATCGCGCCTTCGAGAACCCGAATGACACCTCGAGAACAGCACGACCGAGCCGGGCGCGCAGCTCAGGTTCAAGTCGCTCCACTCCGATGAAGTCCTCGCGCTCTCGCCGACCGTCGAAGGCGTGGTCCGCTCCTTTCGATGAGATAGCCGCGCGGCGCAGTCGCCACCGATGACGGCAGCGCTCCTCGCTCGACTGGCGGAGGGCAGCGAGACCGAAGGTCGCCATCCGAGTCGGGCTACCGTCGGCGTTCGTACGGCCGAGTCGCACTGACGCCCCCGATGGTCCTCGTCCACCTCCAACCGTTCCTGCACGAGTCCCTCGCCTCCTGCCGGCATGAGGCCGCGGTCAGGCGACCTGGGCCGCACGCTCGGCGGCGCCTGTCAACGCAATGTCAACGCTCGCCCCACCCACGGCCACCTACGAGCGCCCACGGGAACCCACCGCATGTGGCGCCGCAGCCGTCGTGAGCAGGACTGATACGACTGCCAGCACACCGTCACCCACGTTGATCTGTGCGCTCATGACCCGAAGGTCACAGGTTCAAATCCTGTCCCCGCCACTGTGAGAAGGCCCGAACCGCAAGGTTCGGGCCTTCGACGTTGTGGCACCAGAGCGCGCGGTCGATATGGAGCGCGCCAGCGCTGCCCAGCGCCTCGGGAGTCCGTCCGCGGTCAGGTCCGACGATCGATCGCGAGGCCAGAGGTATGTGCACGTTCGCCCCGGTGGACTGTGCCTGAGCCGCTCCGCTTGCGCGACGAGCGGGCCGTTCCGGGCCTGGTCGTAGTCCGCCTCGGGGCGAGAACGCTTGATGACGAGACGTTGCGTCGATCAGTGGTCGAATGTCGTGAACGGTGGGGCTTGTGGGGCTTCTCGGTGCTCGAGGTGCCCGACGGTGACTACGAGCGCCTTGCGCAACTGCGCCCGATCGTCGCTGATCGGCGTTTGGTCCTCGTCGCTGACTACTCGCACGCCATGGCCTCCTTCGTCTACGACCTCTGGTTCGACGCCGCATGCTTCGACGCCGACCTTGTCGTCGAGACCTGGATCAGTCATGGGCCTAGGTCGTCGGACGTGGACTTCGACCCTCAAACCGGTGACTGGGTGCTCGTCGGCGATGAGGAGGAACCGCCCCGCAGGGCCGTGGTCATCCGTCGCGACGGCAACCGAGTGTGGGTTCACATAGAACTCGACAACCCGATCCGCTCGACCATAGGGACGCTCACGGATCGTCGCTGAGTGATCGTGCTCCAAGTGGCTGGCGCTTGCGCGGTACGAAGGCTGGGCCTAGGTGCGCTGCTCAGCCGCGGCGGGCGCGTTCGATCTCGGCGATGTCGATCTTGCGCATGTTCATCATCGAGTCGAATGCTCGCTTCTTCACGGCGGGGTCGGTGTCGTCCATCAGGTCGATCAGCACACGTGGGACGATCTGCCACGACACGCCCCACTTGTCCTTGCACCAGCCGCACTGGCTCTCCTGCCCGCCGTTGTCGACGATGGCATTCCACAGCCGGTCGGTCTCATCCTGATCGTCGGTGGCGATCTGGAACGAGAACGCCTCGCTCTGCGGGAACGCTGGCCCGCCGTTCACCCCGAGGCACGGAATGCCGATCACGGTGAACTCCACCGTGAGCACATCACCGGCCTTACCGTCGGGGAAGTCGGACGGCGCTGTGCTCGCCTGCCCGACGGAACTGTCTGGAAACACCGACGCGTAGAAGTGCGCAGCAGCCTCGGCGTCGCGGTCGTACCAGATGCAGATGGTGTTCTTCGGTGCCATCACGTGCCTCCTTCGGGCTGTTCGCGAGCGGGGCTACGCAGTCTGGCCCCATCCGGCCTCGGAGAGTTGCGGTCCGAGGGCGAGGAGGCGTTCGACGAACCCCATCCGGTGGTCGTCGTGGGCCAGGGCGGCGAGCATGCCGAACAGACCGTGTTGCGCGGCCAGTCGCAGGCCCTCGTCGGTGAGCCGCCCACGCGCCCACGCCAACAGCGCGCCGTTGTACGAGAGGTACACCTGCCGGCCCGCGGCCACCGGGTCGACGTCGTCGCGCAGGATGCCGCGTTCCTTGGCGGCCCGCATCGCAGCGATCTGCAGTTGGGCCGGGTCGACGGAGAGGCGTGGCGCCCCACCCGGAAGGTCGCCGAGGGCGACGAGGATCTGGCGGAACGCAGGGCTGTCGGCGATGAACGCCTTGGTCGACAGTCGCACCACCGCGGTGGCCGCGGCCACGGGGTCGTCGTTCGGGTCGATGCTCACGAGGTCGTCGACCAGCCGCTCGAGCAGTCGGTCGACGGTGGCCAGCAGCAGACGCTCCCTCGAGCCGAACAGGTTGTAGACGGTGGCGGGTGCCACCCGGGCGCGGCCGGCGATGCGCTCGATCGACACGTCGGCGAGGTCGTGCTTGCGCATCAGATGGAGGGTGCTGTCGATCACCGCGTCGCGGCGCTTGGCCTTGTTCCGTTCGCGCCGGCCGGGTTCGACGGGCCCTGGCCGGGCATTCGATGTCGTCCCTTGCGTCGCCACAAAGTTGGAGAATACTCTAAGTTTGAAGTCGACGGCGTTTCGGGACAACGGAGAATCGGATGCGACACGAAGTGCAGGTGCAGTTGATCGATCAGCTGCTCGAACGGCTCGACGCAGGACGGAACGTCGACGCGGGCGGCCTGCGCCGCAACCCCACCAGCGTCTATGTCGACCCCGCCCTCGCCGCGCGGGAATGGTCGACCTTCTTCACCGGACACCCGCAGATGATCGGCCTGTCGGGCGACCTGCCCGAGCCCGGTTCGTTCATGACCATCGACGACCTCGGCGTTCCGATCCTCGCGGCACGCTCCGACGATGGCACCTTCGTGGCGATGGTGAACGCGTGCCGCCATCGCGGCGCCCGGGTGGTGAACGACGAACGTGGCATGTCGCGTCGGTTCGCATGCTCGTTCCACAACTGGACGTACGCCACTGACGGCTCGCTGGTGGGACTGCCGAAGCGTGACCACTTCGGCGACATCGACCTCGACTGCCACGGCCTGGTGCGCCTGCCCGCCGTCGAGCAGTACGGGTTGCTGTGGGTGCACCCCGACCCGAACGGCACGATCGACGTCGACGCGCTGCTCACGCCGGAACTCGCTGACGAGTTCTCGACGTGGGGCTTCGACCGACTCACCCACCTCGCACGGGACCGCTACGACGTGGCGTGCAACTGGAAGCTGGCCATGGACACGTTCGGCGAGACGTACCACTTCCCGGTGCTGCACCAGAACACCATCAACCTCGGCTTCCACGGCAACGTGCAGGGCTACGACACGTTTGGCCGGAACCACCGGATGTTGCTCTGCCACCGTGCGATCGACCAGATGCGCCACCTGCCTCGCGAGCAGTGGGACATCACCGTGGCCACACTGCCCGCCTACTGGCTGTTCCCCAACGTGCAGTTGCTGCCCTCTCGTGACGGAGCCTTCCTCATCCGTGCCTACCCGCACCCCACCGACGCGGGCCGCCACACCAGCCACATCACCTTCTATTCGTGGCCCGGTTCCGAGGGCCGGCTCGAGATCGCCCAGCGGTTCGCCTCCATCATCCGCGACGAGGACTACGTGATGGGTGCGAGCCAACAGCGAACGGCGAACAGCGGGGCGTTGGCCGAGGTGGTGTTCGGCCGCAACGAACCGGCGCTGCACCACTACCACAACACGTACCGCGCAGCGCTCGGCATGGAAATGCTGCCGCTGATCGCAGGGTGATGCTGCAAGGCTTGGGCGCGTGCGAGACCCCCAGCAACTGACCGATGCGTTCGAGGACCATTCGCTGCCGAAGGCGGAATGGACCCACGAGGCACACCTGACGGTGTGCTGGACCACGGTCCGGCGTCTCGGCATCGCAGGGGCGCTGACCCACCTGCGCACGGGGATCGCGGACTACAACGCGGCGACCGATACCCCCAACACCGACACCGACGGCTATCACGACACGATCACCCGCTACTACGTCGAAGCGGTCGGTTCCCTCGCCGAGGCATCACTCGAGGCCGTGCTCGAGCACCCGAGTTGCTCGCGCACCGCACCGCTCGACCACTGGTCGCGCACCACCCTGTTCTCGGTGGAGGCCCGCCGCGGCTGGGTGAAACCCGACCTGCGACC
>JBJTXX010000302.1:0-1015 GCA_046082485.1 Actinomycetota bacterium | reverse complement strand
GGTCTCGCTCTTCAGGCTGCCGGGGTAGCCGCTGTAGCGGTGCACCATCTCACTGTTGGCCTTGCCGCTGGTGAGCACCACCTTGTCGGCGTTGACGATGATGACGTGGTCGCCCGTGTCGATGTGCGGGGCGAACGTCGGCTTGTGCTTGCCGCGCAGCACGCGAGCGGCTTCGGTGCACAGACGCCCGAGCACCATGCCCTCGGCGTCGATGACGTGCCAGGCGTGGGTGATCTCGCTGGCCTTCGGTGAATACGTGGTGCTCATCTGGAAACCTTCGATCGTGCGGGCAGCCCAACGGACCGCTCCGAGGAACCGTGCAATGATACGGGCGCACCTGCCCCGGCCACAATCGGCGCGGCAGGAATTCCCTACTCGTATCCGACTTCCCACAGCACCAGCCCGTGGGGCGGCGCAACGGTGCCCGCCTTGGCTCGGTCGCGGCCGCGCAGGATCGCCCGGATGTCGCCGGCGTGCAGACGGCCGAGGCCGACGTCGACCAGCGTCCCCACGATCGAGCGCACCATCTGGTGGCAGAAGGCGTTGGCGCGGATCTCGAATCGCAGCAGGCCCGGGTGGTCGCCCTGCACCTCACGCCACGTGGCACTGAGCACCCGGCGCTGCATCGAGGGTGGCGTGGCGCCTTCGGGCACCTTCGGCCGGCGGCAGAACGACGAGAAGTCGTGCTCGCCGATGAAGGGGTCGGCGGCGAGCTGCATCGCCCACAGGTTGAGCGGCTGCGGCACATGCCATGCCGAGCCGGCCGTGAACGGGTCGGGCACCGGGTGGTTCAGCACGTGGTAGCGGTAGTGGCGCCAGGTGGCGCTGAACCGGGCGCTGAACTCGGGGTCGGTGGCCCATTCCGCATCGCGTACGGCGATCGACGGACCACACATCCGGTTGACCCGCCGCTGAAGGTCCCCCAGGTCGGTGCCGTCGGGCAGGTCGAGGCTCACGACCTGGCCCCAGCCGTGCACGCCGGCGTCGGTGCGGCCGGCGCCCACCGGTTGCACCT
>JBJTXX010000301.1:0-1653 GCA_046082485.1 Actinomycetota bacterium | reverse complement strand
ACCGCCATCTGGTCGCCCTTCTTGGTGAACTTCCTGGCGAGGTTCGTGATCAGGCCGCCGAGCACCAGCATGTTCGAGTCGTCATGCCCGGTGGCGTCGACGATGGTGCAGTCGACCTTGCGCCGCAGGGCGGCCTCCACCCCCAGCAAGGGGTGGTCGCTGACGTACAGCCCAAGCATCTCCTTCTCGAAGCGCAGCCGGTCGGCCTTGTCGAACTCCACCGCGGGAATGGGCACACGTTCCGAGAAACCGCCGCCGTCGGAGCCGGTGTCGAGTTCGCCGAACAGGCTCATCACGCCCTGTTCGCGCTCACGGCGACGCACGACCGTGGTGTCGATGATCTGTTCGAACACCGACAGCAGACCCTTGCGCGGGTGACCGAGCGAATCGAAGGCACCGCCCTTGATCAGCGACTCGACCGTCCGCTTGTTCAGCACCTGCTCGGGGGCGCGCTCGACGAAGTCGTGGAACGACTCGTAGGCGCCGTTCAGCGCCCGCTCGGCCAGCAGCAGGTCGACCAGACCCTCCCCGACGTTGCGAATGGCCGACAGGCCGAACGTGATCGCTCCGGGGCTGTTCCGCGGTAGCTCCACCTCGATCGGCACGTCGGCGGGCGAGAGCGCCCCGAAGTTCATCGACGAGCGGTTGATGTCGGGGGTGAGCACCTTCACGCCCATCGAACGGGCGTCGCTCAGGTAGCCGGCGGCCTTGTCGAGGTTGCCCTTCACCGAGGTGAGCAGGCAGGCCATGTACTCGACCGGATGGTGCGCCTTGAGATAGGCCGTCTGGTACGTGACGAGGCCGTAGCCATAGCTGTGGCTCTTGTTGAAGGCATAGTCGGCGAACTTGGCGATGACGTCGAACAACTGCTCGCCGAGCGCCCGGCCGTAGCCCTGCTGCTCGCAACCCTCCTCGAAGCTGGTGCGCTCCTTGGCCATGACCTCGCGGCTCTTCTTGCCCATGGCCTTGCGCAGGCTGTCAGCCTCGGCGAGGGAGTACCCGGCGAACTTCTGCGCCACGCGCATCACGCTCTCCTGGTAGATCATCAGTCCGTAGGTGTCGCCGAGCAACTCCTCGGCGTCGGGGTGGAAGAAGCTCACCCCCTGCCGGCCGTTCTTGCGGTCGGCGTAGTCGTAGTGCATGTTCGCACTCATGGGACCCGGCCGGTAGAGCGCGATCAACGCCCCGACGTCGTCGAACGAGGTGGGCGCCATTGCCTTCAGCAGCGCACGCATCGGCGGCGACTCGAGTTGGAACACGCCCATGGAGTCTCCACGGCCCAGCAGTTCGTACACCTTCGGGTCGTCGAGTGGCACGGTGTCGATGTCGAAGTCGGCGTGCTTGGTGGCGCGCACCATCTGGACGGTGTCGGTGATCACGTCCAGGTTGCGCAGGCCGAGGAAGTCCATCTTCAACAGGCCGAGTTCCGCGACGCCGTGCATCTTGAACTGGGTGATGACCGGCGCATCGGCAGGGTTCTGGCCGGCCTCGGGTTTGCGCTGGATGGGCAGGTAGGAGGTGAGGGGATCCCTGGTGATCACCACCGCGGCGGCGTGGATGCCGTCGCTGCGCTTGAGCCCTTCGAGACCCTTGGCCACGTCGACCACGCGCTTCACATCGTCGTCGGTGTCGTACATGGCACGCAGTTCCGAG
>JBJTXX010000300.1:0-2603 GCA_046082485.1 Actinomycetota bacterium | reverse complement strand
ACGGAATGGCCGCGCACCGGCAGGTCGAGGGCGGTCATCGGCTCGGGTGTCGAGCCCTGGCGCACGAGCATGCTGGTGGCGAGGTGTTCGATGAGATCGACGTAGAGGTCGCGGGTGATGGTGGGGTCGGAGATGCGCCGGGCCATCATCCCGTCGGCCAAGCACATGGTGGCGAGCGTGAACTGCTTGATGGTGAACGGCGGTCGCACCTCGTAGCCGAGGTGGTCGAGCGCCTTGGCGTAGGCCACCGAGTAGTGCTCGGTGATGGTGGCGAAGTAGTCGGCCAGCGAGGCGCGCAGCGGCGCGGAGTTGATGGTGAGCAGGGTGACGAAGAACTGCAGCCAGTCGGTGCCGTCGGTGTAGGAGTCGAAGTTGCCGGCGGTGGCGGCACGCACGAAATCCTGCGGGGTCATGCGTGTCTGTGAGGTGGCCAGCAGTTCGTCGATCGCGCCCAGCATCTGATCGAGGTCACCGGCGCCAGAGCGCAGGCCACGGTCGAGCGCGGCCTCCAGCACCTTGCGGCGGGCCGCGGCGTCGGTGGCGCTGGCGGGGAATCCGTCAGTGCGGTAACAGCTGGCGCGCTACTTGCCGGCACGCCGGGTGACGTCGTCGGGCCGCAGCGCACCGGCCAGCAGGTCGACGCCTTGTTCGATCAGCAGGCACAGCACGGCGTCGAACAACCGCTCGGCCCCGGTGGAGTTCCGGTCCTGCGGGTCGGGGACTCCCCATTCGCCGCCATTGCCTGACTGTGCGTACGCCACGGGAGCACCCTATCCCGTCGGCGGATCACCGCTTCCGGTGACGGCCGGTGCTGCCGGTGTAGTCAGGCCAGGCGGCGGCGACGCACGGTGGCGAGGCCCACGAGGGCGCCACCGGCCAGCACCGAGACGAGCGCGATCTGCAGGCCGGGCATCGTGGTGTTGCTGCCGGTGCCGGGCAGCACCGGGCCAGCCGACTGCACGGTGATCTCCAGTTCGGCCACGTCCGCGCAGGGGTCGGTGAGGGCAGTCGGTTCCGATGGCGGGGGAGTGCTGGTCGCAGTCACCGTGTAGGTGCCGGGGGTGGAGGGGGCGGCGATGGTGATCGAGACCGTGCCGCTGCCGTCGGCGGTGCCGCTGCCGACCACGCCGACACCCAAGATCGAGAACGTGACGGGGCTGCCGGGGCAGAAGCCCGAGCCCGTCAGGGTGATCGACGAGCCAGCCGCGGGGCTGCTGCTCGACGCGTAAACGGTGGGGCCGCCGCCGGTGTAGGGGCTGGCAGCCACCGGGCTGGCGGTGACGACTGCGGCCAAGAGACCGATGACAATGGCGACGAAACGCTTCACGGCAACCTCCAAAGCGGGTGGTGCCGTGATGTTAACGCCTCGGCCAAGCCTCATCGCGCATCGCGCGTCCCGAGGATCTGAAGTTCGCGCAGGCTTGTCCTGAGGAACTTGAGTTCGCGGAGCGGGGCGCTCAGACGGAGGTGGGGGTGCGGCGGCGCAGGGCGCCGACGCCCTACAGGGCCACACCGGCCAGCACAGCGATGAGCGCCAGCGTGAGGGTGGGGGTGCTGTTGCTGCCGGTGCCGGGCAGGCCGCCGCCGCCACCGGAGACGGTGATCGAGGCGGTGGCGAAGTAGCCGGGGCAGTCGGAATCGGTGGCGGTGATGATGTAGGTGCCAGCGGTGCTGGGCGCAGCCACGGTGATGGTGGCCAGGCCGCTGCCGTCGGCCACGGCGGTGCCGAGCACGGTGCTGCCGGGGGTGAGGGTGAAGGTGACGACCGAACCGCCGCAGAAACCGTCGGTGGTGAGGGTGATCGACGAACCCGGAGTGGGGGCCTCGCTGGAGACGTTCAGCTCGGTGGTGCCGGGCGGGTAGGCGAGCGCGGGCGAAGCAACGGCGAACGATGCCACCACGGCGGCGAGAACCAGGATCAAGCGCTTCATCGGAAACCTCCAGTGAGACGAAACGAGAGGATGCTATCAGCGAGGTTGGCCCCCTGTCACTTGCGGAATCGAAAGGGTGTAGGGCCACCCCGCTGGGGCGTCAGCCCTCGAAGTCGTTGCCGATGGCGACGATCACGTCGCCCCCGTCGTCGGCGGCGCTGATCGCTTGGCCGTAGGGCACCACGCCCGCAGGGTCGAGGCCGAGCGCCAGCGCCACCGAGGTAGCGGCGGGCAGGAATCCGTCGCGGTAGTACACCGCGGTGACCTCGATCGGGTCGAGGCTGTCGGTGGGGGCGCTCTGGGTGAACCCTGCGGCCTTCAGACGGTCGGCGGTGCGGGTGGCGATGCCCTCGCGGCGGGTGCCGTTGACAGCCAGCACCTGAACCTCGGCCGGGTCGGGTGCACCGGTGGTGTTGGGCGCGGGGGTGGTGTCGGGCCCTGCAGTGGTGGTGCTGGCGGCGATGGTGGTGCTGGCCACCACCACGGGTTCGGTGGTGCTGGTGGCAGGTGTGCTGGCGGGAATCACCGTCTGGTCGGCCCCGTGCGGCCGTCCGGCCAGCGCAACGCCGGCCAGCAGGCCCACGAGCACGGTGGCAGCGAGGGTGAGCCAAGAGCGCTTCATGCGCCGTCGAGCCTAGTGAGCCACCCCTGCGCGGCGGGGGGATGCACCGC
>JBJTXX010000299.1:0-623 GCA_046082485.1 Actinomycetota bacterium | reverse complement strand
TGCGTGCACGGCTGGCCCGAGACCAAGCGCATCTACTGGAAGGTGATCGCACCGCTCGCCGCCGCGGGCTTCGACGTCATCGTCCCCGACCTGCGCGGCTTCGGCGACAGCGACCTCGGCCCCGACGACCTCCACGACGTGGCCAGCCATGCGCTCGATCTCTACGCGCTGGTGCACGACGAACTCGGTCTGGAGAGGGTGGTGCTGCTGGGCGGCGACCTCGGTGGTCCGGTGATCCAGGACCTCGCCCTTCGCCACCCGGACTGGGTGGATCGCATGGTGCTGTTCAACTCGCCACTGCCGTACCTGAGAGACGACATGGCCAGCATCTCGGGCACCCGCGCTGCGCGCGAGGCTGCCGACTACTTCCTGCGGCAGGGGCTGGACCCCGACGGGTTGGCGGCGGAACTGGCGACACCCGAGCAACGCCGCCGCTACATCGCGACGTTCTACACGAGTCGCTTCTGGGCACATCCCGGAACGTTCGCCGGCGCGGGCGAGGTGGACTTCCACACGGAGCCCTTCGCCGATGCAGCGCACCTCCGCGCCAGTTTCGGTGGTTACGAGAGCACGTTCAACGAGGCCGCACGTCTCGAGCCGTCCCGCCTGGCCCGCAACGACCG
>JBJTXX010000298.1:0-5994 GCA_046082485.1 Actinomycetota bacterium | reverse complement strand
GTGGAGCCGCTGCCATCGGTGACGGGTGTGGTGGTGGCTGCGCCCGTGGTGGGTGCCGCGGTCGAATCGCCTCCCGACGACTCGTCACCTCCCTTCGGCCAGAGCAGCAGTGCCAGCACCAGCACCGCCACCACGGCGATGGCGATCACCGGTAGGTAGCGCTTCATTGCGTTCGAGCCCCCGGAGGGTGCAGCAGTCGGCTGGTTCATTAGTGGTCCCCTTCCACGTCGATGTTGTGCGCACCGACCCCGGCAGGGGTCGACGATTCACTTGCCCGCGCGCGGCCAAGATAGGCGGTCACGACAGCGGGGTCGGACAACACGGCCTCGGGGTCGCCGTCGGCAATCACCCGGCCCTGGTCCATGGCGACCAATCGGTCGGCGATCGAGCGCATCAGCGGCATGTCGTGCTCGATCACCACGAGGCTGGCGCCCGTGCGGTCACGCACGTCGCGCAGCACTCCCACGAGCGCTTCGGTCTCGCGCTGGGCGATGCCGCTCGACGGTTCGTCGAGAAGGATCACCCGCGGCCGGTGGGCGACGATGCAGGCGAGGTCGACGATGCGACGGGACCCGGTGGAGAGCTCGCGGATGGCTGTCCGCCGGAAACGTTCGAGGCCGAACATCTCGATCAGTTCCTCGACACGTTGGCGGGCGGCGCGCTCGCTGTCGAGCGTGCCGGGCAAGTGCAGCACGGCGCCGGCCATGCTGCGCGAACCCAGTGAACGCTCGAGCGACACCATGAGGGTCTCCTCCACGCTGAGCGACGGGAACAGGCGGGCATCCTGGAACGAGCGGCCGAGGCCCTTCTGTGCCCGCTCGAACGGGCGGTCGTCGGTGACGTCGACCCCTGCGATGGCCACGGTGCCGGTGGTCCGCGGCGTGAAACCGGAGATCAGGTCGAACAGCGTGGTCTTGCCGGCGCCGTTCGGCCCGACGATGCCCAGGATCTCGCCCTGTCGCACCGCGATGCTCACGTCCGCGACCGCCACAAGTCCGCCGAATCGGCAGCCGATGCCCGAGGTCTGCAGCACCACGTCGTCGGTGATGGTGGACTGCTCGCGTTCGGCGGCTGCGGCGCCGCCCGCGCCCTCGAGGAACACCGAGCGCAGCAGGTCGGGCCGTTCCAGCAGTTCTGCGGTCGGACCTCGGAATCGGATCTCGCCCTTTTCCATGAAGTAGGCGGTCTCGGCGATGCCGAGCGCCAGGTCGACCGACTGGTCGACGAGGATCACCGTGGTGCCGGCCGCGTTGATGCGGCGAACCGCTTCCAACAGTCGCTGCACGATGATGGGCGCGAGGCCGAGCGACAGTTCGTCGATGGCCAGCAGTCGGGGCCGGGCCAGCATCACCATGCCGAGAGCGAGCATCTGCTGCTGGCCACCACTGAGGTTGGCGGCCGGCTCTGCACCACGGCTGGTGAGTTCGGGGAAGAACTCGAACACCTCGGCCATACGGGCGGCCAGCTCGCCCTCTGGAATGAGGTGCGAGGCCACCTGCAGGTTCTCGGTGACAGTGAGCGAGGGGAACACGCCCTGCCCGCCGGGCATCAGGATGAGGCCACGCTGGGCCACCTCGTCGGGTGGCGTGAACGTCATCTCACGTCCGTCGAACACCACGGCGCCGCGGCCCGATTCCACGACCCCCGTGATGGCCTTCAGCAGCGTGCTCTTGCCGGCGCCGTTGGTGCCCAGCAGGGCCACGATCTCGCCCTCGTCCACGTCCATGCTCACGCCGAACAGCACCTGCACGGTGTCGTACGAGACGTCGAGTTCCCGCACCATCAGCAACGTGGCGCGACCCTGTCGACGGGCCAGCAACAACTCGGCGCGGGTGGCTGCCGACTTCCACACCTGCTGGATGTCGCGGGCGATCACGTTGCCCGACGAACCGATCACGAAACCACCGATCGCCAGCACCGGGGTCATCACGAGCATGCCCCACTGCAGGCCCCAGCGGTCGCCGATGGCACCGATGATCGGCAGGATCAACAGACCCGGCAGCACCCACAGGCCACCGACGGCCAGACCCATGCCGCGTGCGCTGGGCGGGATGGCCATGGTGAGCGACGCCGTGATGGCGGGCATCAGCACGGCACTGGCTGCGGCGAGCACCGCCTGTGCGGCGATCGAGAACGCAAGGCTGGGCGCCATGGCCCACAGTGCGGCCACGACGGCGCTGATGAACGTGGTCACCGACACCAGTCGCAGCGCGAGGCCCGGGTTCCTGGCCATCATCCGTGTGCCCAGGAACGCACCGATCAACAGACCGATCAACTGGGCGGGTTCGATGAGCGCAGCGAGGAAGCCGCGGGCTCGTTCGTCGAGACCGAACTTCTCCTCGTACAGCAGCGAGGCGAGCGTGAAGTAGCCGACCGTGGCGACGGTGAGAAAGGGCAGCGCGTACCAGATGCGCCGCAGCGCCTCGATGCGCCACACCATCCGCCACGACTCGGCAAACGAGGGCGGGATCTCCTCGGTGCCCACCAGTTCCTCGGTGGCGCCCATCGCGCGGCGTTCGTGTGCGCCGCGCACGGGTTCCTTCATGCGCGTACCCAGCACCACCAGCACCAGCGTGGGAATGGCGAACAGCACGAACGGCACCCGCCAGTTCGTGGCGTAGGCGATCACGCCGGCCAACAGCGGACCGAGGAATGCGCCCACCGAGTTCGCGGCGCGGTGGAACGAGTAGGCGCGCACGCGCACGTCGGGCGGGTAGTAGTCGCTGATGAGCGCGTTGTGGGTGGGGTCGACCACCGCCTTGCCGAGGCCGGAGGCCGTGCGGAAGATGCCGAGGGCGA
This sequence comes from Actinomycetota bacterium, assembly GCA_046082485.1. Classification (GTDB taxonomy): domain Bacteria; phylum Actinomycetota; class Acidimicrobiia; order Acidimicrobiales; family Ilumatobacteraceae; genus UBA668. Next base: position 3,195 of record JBJTXX010000298.1, on the reverse strand, counting down.
TCACGGTGGGGGCGAAGCCCGTGGCCATGGAGGCAATGCCCCACAGCACGGCGCCCACCAGTGCCACGCTCGTGCGCTTCGATCGGTCGACCACCAGGCCGATGGGCACCTGCAGCAGCAGGCCGACGACCCCGGTGATGGCGCTGAGGGTCAGCAGGCCCTGCAGGTTCAGCCCGAACTCGTCGCGGATCTCGGGCAGCAGCACGCCGAACGCGGCGCGGTCGAGTTCGTCGACGGCGTTGAGGCCGAACAGGATCATCAGCGGGAACACCGGCCCGCCGTCGACCAATCGGTTCATCGCCTGCCGAGGGTGCCGGATGGTGCGACCGGTGGCGGCGAGGGCCTTGGTCATTGCGCTCATGCGGCCTCGCCCTCGACGGCTTCGGATGGGGTGTCGGCCGATGCCTTGTTCAACATGCCCGGCACGACGATGCCGCGACTCTTGGCCACGCTGCGCAGCCACATGTCGCGCAGACGGAACCACGCGCCGCCCAGACCCTCAGGCAGCATCAACAGCACGAACAGCACGCCGATGCTGGTCGACAGCACCACCCACTCGGCCGGCAGGAACCAGCCGAGGCCCTTGGTGAACAGCGCGCCGAACAGGCCGCCGGCCAGCGAGCCCACGCCGCCGATGACGGTGCTGACGAACACGTTCACGCTCTCACCGGGTGAGTGGATGCTGAGCGAGAACGCCTGCAGTTGGTAGGTCAGCAGTCCACCCGCGAATGCGGCGACGGCACCCGACAGTGCGAAGGCCACCAACTTCACCCGCACGGGCGGGATGCCGTAGGCCTGCGCGCTGAGTTCGTTCTCGCGCATCGCCAGCATGACGCGGCCAGTGCGGCTGCGACGGATGACGCGAAGCAGCAGCACGGTCAGCAGCAGCGCGCCGACAGCCACGTAGAACATCGCCTCGGTGGATCGGATGTGGAAGCGGCCGAGCAGCGGCTGGCGGTCGAAGCGGTCGGTGACGATCCAGTCGAAGTAGTCGGGGTTCAGCAGGTAGGTGGTGGCAACCAGCGAGAACGCCAGCGTGGTGACGGCGAGGTAGAACCCGCGAAAGCGCAGCGCGGGCAGACCGACCACCACTGCCACAGCGGCGCCCGTTGCGGCCGACGCGGCCATGGCCAGCAAGGGGTCGAGTTGCCACTGTTCGGTGGTGTAGGCGGCCACGGCTCCACCGGCGGCGACGAAGGCCATCTGACCCAGCGAGACCTGGCCGGCCCATCCGGTCAGCACCACCACGGACAAGCCGATGATCGCGAAGATCACCACGCTGGTCGCCTTGATCAGCGGGGCGGACGACAGCCACCGCGGCAGGCCGAGCACTGCCGCCGCAAGCACCACGCCGCCCAGCCAGTAGACCATTCGCACCTCTGGCAGCACGGCCAGTTGGCGTGGCACGGGCCGCACCTCGGTGGCCTGCTGCCAACTCGAGGTGCTGTCGAGATCGGCCCGGGTGGCGGAACGGCGGCGGATCAACAAGACGGCCAGCACGACGAGGGCGACCCACACGGTGCCCTCCTCGCCGCTGTCGGCGCCGAAGGTGACCGCGGTCTCGAGCACGCCGAGGGCGACGGCGCTGAGCACGATGCACGGCATGTTCGTCATGCGACCGATGACGAGCGCGGCGATGCTGCGCAACAGCACGCCGAAGCTGAGGGCCGTTCCCACCGGCAGGCCGAACACTCCCGCCCGCAGCCACAGCGCCGTGAAGGCGAGCAGACCGGCAACGGCCCACACCAGGGTGTTCAGTCGCTTCACGTGCACGCCGAGCAGTGCGGCGCGGTCGGCGCGCTCCGCGCTGGCGCGCACCTGAGCACCCACCTTCGTGCGGGTGAGCAGGTACCAGATGCCGAAGAGGGCGACGGGAGCCACCACCCACACCAGCACCTGGTTCGTGTCGAACGTCAGCGGTTCGATGGTGACCTTCATGTCCCACGGGGCGTCGATGCGCTTCGAGGGGGTGAACTTGTGCCAGCTACGCACTGCCAGCAGGGCCAGCACCGCCAGCAACTGTCCGAGGCCGATGGTGGCGACGGTGAGGATGAGCCGGGGTGCCTTGAAGAAGCGGCGGATGAACAGCAGTTCCACGAGTCCGCCGACAACGAACGACCCGACGAGGCCGAGGCCGAGGCCCAGCCAGTAGTTCAACCCCGACTCGGTGACGAGGATCGCCGCGAACAGCGCGGGTGGGTAGCCGAGGTCGGCCTGGGCGAAGTTGACGATGCGGTTGGCCCGGTGGACCAGGGCGGCACCCACGGCGATCATCGCCGTCAGCAAGCCGATGGTGATGCCGCGTACGGTGATGCCGAGGGGCACGGGGAACAGGATCAGCTGCAGCAGCCAGATGGCCGCGGCCGGGCCGACGGCCGCGGCGACTGGCCCTCGCAGGATGCGCTGCAACTGGGTCACGACCGACGGAACTCCCTCAGCACCCTGCCCGGCCGCGGTCCGACGCCGTCGACGACCATGCAGCCACGGATCATGATGTCGTGCGCCATTGCTGCCCCCAAAGCGGCGTCGCGGCTCCCCAGCCGTGGGCGGGACACTACTGCAACATCAGCCTCGCTGGGTCAGGAACCGCCACGGTCCGTGTTCGCCTCGAGCATGAAGATGGGGATGTGGCGCTCGGTGATGCGGGTGCGGTACTTGGCGTAGCCCGTGTAGACCGAGTCGGCCACGGTCATGATGCGGTCGTACTCGGGGCCGGGTGGCACCAGTCGGGCGCGCACGGCGGCGCGGGTGCCGTTCGCCTCGACGATTGCCTCGGGGTTCTTCATCAGGTTGTGGTACCAGCCGGGGTGCTGGTCGCTGCCGAACCTCGTTCCCACGATCGCCACGTTGCCGCCGATGTTCAGCCCCACCAGTGGCACCGTGCGCGGTTGGCCCGACTTCGCCCCGGTGGTGGTGAGCATGATGTTGGGAATGCCCGCCAGCATGCCGCTGAGCGTGCGGCCGCCCGTCAGCTTCGCGGTCACCCTGTCGAGGTGGTGGGCCGTGTGGCGGAACACCCAGGCCATCGGCCGCAACGATGCGAACCGCTGGAAGCCACGCTGGAAACGGTTCGGTGCTGCGACGATCGCCATTGCCGAAGGGTAGCCCCGCCCGCCTGTCCCCGGCCCGCCCCCCGGCCCGCCTCGGCCTACCCCGGAGGATGTCGCGCCCGTTTCATTGGTTCACGTCGAAAAG
>JBJTXX010000297.1:0-3957 GCA_046082485.1 Actinomycetota bacterium | reverse complement strand
CCTCGACCTGCCCGCACCGCTCACCGAGGCCGACATCATCTCCGAGCGGTGCGGCGTGCGCCCGCTGGTCGTGAAGCGCAACTCGGGCAACACCGACACCATCGACTGGACGTCGCTCAGCCGCAAGCACGCGGTCGAGTGCGACCGTCGCCGCCGTGTGGTCACCGTGTTCGGCGGCAAGCTGACCGACTGCCTGAACGTGGGCGAGGAGGTCGCCGCGGTCGTGCAGCAGCTCGGCGTGCGTCTCGAGAAGGACCGCCACGACTGGTACGGCGAGCCCACACGCCACACCCGCGACGAGTTCTACCGCCTGGCCCGGTTGATGAAGCTCGATGCACTGCGCACAAAGCCCGACACCGAACGCCTCACCGACCGGTTGTGGCGACGCTACGGGCGGCGGGCGTTCGGCATGCTCGAGGCCATCCGCGACAACCCGCGCATGGGCGAGGACATCATGGACAGCGCCGACTACCTGCGGGTGGAACTGCACCTGCAGGCGGGCACCGAGATGATCACCAAGCTCGAGGACTTCATGCGTCGCCGCTCGAAGATCGACCTCGTCGTGCGCAAGGACGACATCGTCGCCTCGGCGGGGCTGCGCGAGGTGGCCGAGATCCTGTTCGGCGACGACGCGGAGCCTCGCCTGCAGGAATACCTGGCTAGCCGGCCGTGAGTCGCTCGACCGCCAGCGCCTTCAGCCGCTTGTAGTCGACCTTGCCGTTGGGCGCCCGGCCGATGGTGGGCACCAGCACCACGTGACGCGGCGCCTTGTAGGCAGCGAGGTGCTGCTTCACGTGGGCCGACAGTTCGGCCAGGTCGGGGCTGGCGCCATCGGTGGCCTCCACCACCGCGCAGATCGTCTCGCCGAAGCGGTCGTCGGGAATACCCACGGCCACGGCGTCGCGCACCGACGGGTGCTGCTTCAGGGCCTCCTCGACCTCCTCGGGGAACACCTTCTCGCCGCCCGTGTTGATGCACACCGAACCGCGGCCCAGCAGCACCAGCGTGCCGTCGTCGTTGACCTCCGCCCAGTCTCCCGGCACGCTCCAGCGACGGTCCTCGAACGCGCGGAAGGTCTGTGCGGTCTTCGCCTCGTCCTTGTAGTAGCCGAGCGGGATGTACCCGCCTACGGCCACCAGGCCCCGTTCGCCCGAGCCCGGCTGCACGCGGCGGCCGTCCTCGGTGAACACCGCGCAGGCCGGGCCGATCTGGAACCGGGCGGTCTGGGTGGTGCCGCCGGCGGTCGAGACCGAGGCGCCCATGCCGACGGCCTCCGAGGAACCGAACGAGTCGAACAGCGCGGCCTGCGGCATGTGTCGCAACAGGCCCTGCTTGTTCTCCTGGCTCCACATCACGCCCGACGAACTGACCATCAGCACGCTCGAGAGGTCGTACGCGCCCGGTCGGACCTCGAGGTGTTCGAGGATCGGCCCCGCGAACGCCTGGCCCACGATGATCACCGAGTTCACCCGGTTCCGCTGCACCTCGCCCAGCAGTTCGGCCACGTCGAAGTGGCGCGACGGCAGGGTGACCACGCACCCACCGAGGTTCATCGCGATGAAGCTGGAGAACTGGCCGGTGCCGTGCATCAACGGGCACGCCGAGAGCAGCACGAAGCCGGGCTGCGTCGGGTCGAGCCGGCTGACCAGTTCCTCGACCGACGTGGCGGGCGGGATGCCGAGCACCGCGTTGCCCCCGCTACCCAGCACGTTGAACAGGTCGTCCTGGCGCCACATCACACCCTTGGGCATGCCCGTGGTGCCGCCCGTGTACAACAGCAGCAGGTCGTCGCCGCTGCGCCCCCAAGGCCCCTGCACCGGGCCCTGCACGGTGGCCGACACCACGGTCTCGTAGTCAGCGGCCCAGGCGGGCACGGGCGCCGTTCCATCCGCCACGCAGTACCAGCGACGAACCTTGGGCAGTTCGTGGCGCACCTGCTCGACCAGTTCGACGAACGCAGCGTGGAACACCACGGCCTCCGCGTCGGCGTTGTCGAACAGGTACACGATCTCGTGGTGCCCGTAGCGGTAGTTGGTGTTCACCGGGGCAAAGCCGCCCTTGAAGGCGGCCACGTACACCTCGAGGTACTCGGGGCCGTTGTGCAGGTAGGCCGCGACCTTGGCCTGGTGCCCCATGCCGGCGGCCAGCATGTCGGCGGCCAGCGCATCGGCCCTGGCGTCGAACTGCGACCACGTGATCACCCGGTCGCCCTGCACCTGACACGGCCGATCGGGCACCCTTGCGGCCACGGCCTCGTAGACATCGGCGAAGTTCCAACCAGCCATCGTGCAACCCCCCAGTTGTCGGCGTCACCAGAGGATGCCACGCACTCTGCACCACCGGAGGTTCAGGCGCGAACGAGGCGCCTGGCTGGCCGCCGGACGCCTCGTATTTCGCTGACACCCCTTGGAGGCGACGATGGGAATCGAACCCATGTGGAAGGATTTGCAGTCCTTTGCCTCAGCCACTCGGCCACGTCGCCAGGCGAGCACGATAGCGGCGGTTTCGGGGAACCCGTGAGACAATCGCCTGATGCGCCGCCGTCTCCCGCTTGCCCTGCTGTCCGCCGCCGCCCTCACGCTCGCCGCGTGCTCGAGCAGCACCTCCGATGCGGTGCCCAGCACCTCGGAGGCCACCACCACAGCCGCCCCCACCACGGCGGCACCCACCACCACCGAGGCCGCCACCACCACGACCATCGACCTCGCGCCACTGGCGCAGGCCTACGTCGAGCCCGGCGACTACCCGGTCGGCGTGACGACCCTGCTGCTGGCGAAGGGCCCGGCCGTGGAGATCTGGTACCCCGCCGTGGCCGGCACGACCGGCACCGAGACGTACGACGTGCGCGACTTCGTTCCCGAGGTCATCCGCGCCCTGCTCACCGGCGATGTCCCCGCCACCTACTCATACGCGGCCGGCCGCGACGCCGCAGCCGCCGACGGCAAGTTCCCCGTGGTGCTGTTCAGCCACGGGTTCACCGGCATTCGCGTGCAGAGCACCTTCCTGACGGCCCACCTCGCCAGTCACGGCATGATCGTGGTGTCGCCCGAGCACCCTTCCCGGAACCTGACCGGCGTGCTCGGCGGGACTGCCAGCGGTGACCGGGCCGATGCGGTCGACGACCTGCTGAAGAGCCTGGAACTCGTCACGGCCCTCGGCTCGGACCCCACCAGTGGGTTGTTCGGCAGGGTCGACGCCGACCGGGTCGCCGCCGTCGGCCACAGCGCGGGCGGTGGCACGGTGCTGGCCGCGGCCGACGACCTGCGCATCGATGGCTACGTGTCGATGGCGTCGGGCGTGTTCCGCGGCAGCGACGCCGGCGGCAGCACCACGGTCGAACCGCCCGCCATGCCCGCCAAGCCGTCGTTCTTCCTCGCCGGCACGGTCGACGCTGTGGTGCCGGCCGCAGACGCCACCCGCCCGGCGTTCGAGCAGGCGCCCTCCCCCAGCCTGCTGTGGGTGATCGAGGGTGTGGGCCACAACGGCTTCGACGACTTCTGCACGTTCGGAAACGGCAAGGGCATCATCGGTGTCGCCGAGGCCTCGGGCCTCGGACCGCTGCTCGAGGCGCAACCGCAGTTGAAGAAGTTGGGTGAGGACGGCTGCATCGCTCCGGCAGTGCCCGTCGACACCACCTTCCCGATGATCCGCCACGCCGTCACGGCATGGCTGCTGAACCTGTTCGGTGTGGATGCCGAGCAGGTCGGGCTCGGCCCCGAGGTGGCCGGCGAGTACGAGGCTGCCGTCGACATCCAGTCGAAGTGACGGCCGCTACGTGGCGGGGTTGAAGGCCTTCCGGCCGAACACCTCGCGCACCATCGGCTCGAAGTGCTCGAGGGTCTCGGTGGGATAGTCGGGATCGAACGCAGCCTGATCCCATCGCTCGCAGAACCGCTCGCAGCTGTCGAACCACGGATGATCGCGATACGCCTCGCGAGCATCGGGATCGAGGCCGAT
>JBJTXX010000296.1:0-6630 GCA_046082485.1 Actinomycetota bacterium | reverse complement strand
GGGACGGCCTCGGCAAGTACATGGTGCACTGTCACAACCTTGTGCACGAGGACCACGACATGATGACCCAGTTCGAAGTCGTGGACCCGAACCAGCCCGGTGACGACCCGATCACCTCGGCGATGGCCCGCAGCTGTGCCTTCGAGAGCTTCGATGTCCTCTGACCTGGCGACCAATGCGTTGGCGGCCCCGTCTGCCGACCCCGAGGCCGCCCGCACCCTGCCGCTCGTGCAGGATTTCGCCATCCTGTGCGCGGCGGCCGCCGGCGTGGCGCACGGCGTCTCGACCCCGGAGCACTTCCGGTGGTGGCAGGCGTCGGGTGTGTTCTTCGCCGCGCTCACGCTGTTCCAGGTGGGTCTGGCGGTGGCCCTGTTCCTGGGGCGAACGTCGCTGAAGGTGCTGCTGACCGGCCTCTGGGGGAACGTGTTGGTCGTGGCGGTCTACGTCGCCAGCCGGCTCATGGCGCTCCCGGGCCAGCCCGGCACCGGCGCCCACGGGGCTCCCCGAGCCCCCGGCCGGTCGTACCTCCGGCCGCAGGCCGAGGGCATCGGCCCGTTCGACATGTTCTCGCTGGTCGTCGAGCTCGCCCTCATCGGTGCGCTGGTCGTGATGCTGCCCGCCATCTGGCGCCGCCGCACCTCGTCGATGCTGATGTGGGGAGGTCTTGCGATGTGGGGTCTCGCAGTGATCGGACTGTTCTTCTGACCATCGAGGACACCTCGTTCGACGTGGCCGGGCCCGAGACGGGTCCGGCCGCCGTCGCGCCCCGGCGCGGCTCGTTGCGCCGGCTGGTGCTGGGCCTTGCGCTGCTGGCGCTGTTCTTCGCCCTGAAGATGTGGGTGGTCGAGCCGGCGTTCGTCTCGCAGGTCAGCATGCGGCCGACGCTCGACGACGGCAATGCGCTCGTCATCGACAAGTTGTCGTACCAGTTCCGCGATCCGCGCATCGGCGAGATCGTCACCGCCCGGCTTCCCGACACGGGCGAGTCGGTCGTCAAGCGCGTCGTGGCAGTGGGCGGCGACTCTATCGGCTTCTACGACGGCACCATGTTGCTGAACGACGAGCCGGTCGATGACTCGTATGCCCTCCGCAAGGACATGCAGGGCTATTTCTGGGGCCCGATCACCGTGCCCGAGGGGTATGTCTTCCTGCTGGGCGACAACTACCAGGAGTCCACGGATTCCCGCACCTACGGGCCGCTCCCGGTCGATTCGGTCGACGGCCGACTGCTGGTGCGCTTCTGGCCCTTCTGACGTCGGACGCGGTGCGTGGGGTCAGGCCCGCAGCGCCTCGAGGATGCGCTCGACCGTGGGGTCCACCATCGAGATGTCGCCCACGGTGACGGTGGGGACGGTCTCGTTGCCGTTCGCCACACTGCGCACGAATGCAGCGGCGTCGGCGTCCTCCCAGATGTTCACGGGCCGGTACTCGATGCCCTCGGCCTGCATCGCTGCCGTCAGCCGAGTGCAGAACGGGCACCCCGGCCTCCAGTACAGCGTCACCTCGCTCGCCTCGCTCACACCCGCAACCTACCCTCCCGCGCGAGCTCAAGTTCCTCGGGAGGGGGTGCCCAGAGTTCGGGTTGCGTGGGTGTGGTAGGGTGACCACGCGATGTGAACATAGCACGCTCGTGGCTTCGTCTCCACGAGAGTGCCGCATGTGGAGGTGTCTCCCGTCTGCCTCCACTTGCCCGTCGCCGTGGCCGACCCCGATCCCAACCCGTGGGTCGGCCCGCGCCCGCGAACGAATCGCTCAAGTCGCCGGCCTGGGCCGCCGATGAAACCGCGCCGAGTGTGTCCGTACGGAGGGATAACGATGGACCGCAATCGAACGTCCGAAGTCATGCCGTCATCCGCCAGCGACCGCGGCTTCACGCTCGTGGAGTTGCTGATCGTGATCGTGCTGCTCGGCATCATCGCCGCCGTCGCCGTCTTCGCCGTGCGCGGCGTGAGCGACAAGGGCAAGGTGAACGTCTGCCTGATGGACCGGCGGATGCTCGAGACCGCCGTCGAGTCGTATCGGGTGATGGCCCCCGGCGTCGAGCCCACCGAGACCGACCTCGTGGTCGGGGGGTACCTGCGCGGCCCGTCGCCCAACTGGGACCTCGACGGCACGGCAAACGTGGTGGCCCAACCCGGCGGGCCGAACGACTGCATCCTCTGACGGGCGGCCGGTCTCATCGGTAGCCTTGCGCGGGTGGACACCGCTGCCAGGACATCTGCACTCGAGGCAGAGCTTCGTCGGCTCGGTCGGGTGGTGGTGGCCTTCAGCGGCGGCGCCGACAGCGCCTTCCTGGCCGCCGTGGCCCATCGGGTGCTCGGGGCGAACGCACATGCGGTGACAGCCGTCTCGCCGTCGCTGGCGGGCGATGAGGAGACCGACTGCCGCGCCCTGGCCGCCGAGTGGGGCCTTCGCTGGACGCCGGTCGTGACCCGTGAGATGGAACGGGCGGCCTACCGAGTGAACGACAGCGACCGGTGTTTCCACTGCAAGGCCGAGTTGATGGACGTGGTGGGTCCGATCGCGGCGGCCGAGCAGGCCACCGTGGTGCTGGGCGTGAACATCGACGACCTCGGCGACCATCGCCCCGGACAGAAGGCGGCGGCGGATGCCGGCGCGCAGTTCCCGCTGGTGACGGCCGGGTTCACGAAGCGGCAGATCCGCGAGGCGAGCCGGGACATGGGTCTGCGTACGTGGGACAAGCCGGCGATGGCATGCCTGGCGAGCCGCATTCCCTACGGCACGGAGGTGTCGGTGGGGCTGTTGACGCAGGTCGACCGGGCCGAGGCGGCGCTGCGTCGGCTGGGCTTGCGGCAGTTGCGGGTTCGCCACTACGGCGACACCGCCCGGCTGGAGGTGCCGGTGGGCGACCTTCCCGCGGTGCTGGCCGATCGCGAGGCCGTGGTGGCAGCCGTTCGGGGCCAGGGCTACCGCTACGTCACCCTCGATCTCGAGGGCTTCCGATCGGGAAACCTGAACCACTGACGCGTAGGGTCGCGGGCATGAAGCTCTCGATGGCCATCAACTACTCCGGCGGATTCAAGGAAGCGGCCCAGCGGGTCGTGGAACTCGAGAAGGTGGGTCTCGACGTCGTGTGGATCGCCGAGGCGTACAGCTTCGACGCGATCAGCCAGGTGGGTTACCTGGCAGCGATCACCGACAGGGTCGAGATCGGCACCGGCATCCTCAACGTCTACTCCCGCACGGCGGCGCTGATGGCGATGACGGCGGCCGGCTGCGACTACGTCAGCGAAGGCCGGTTCATCCTCGGCCTCGGCGCCTCGGGCCCGCAGGTGGTCGAGGGCTTCCACGGCGTTCCGTACGAGAAGCCGATGGTGCGCATCCGCGAGTACATCGAGGCGTGCCGCATGATCTGGAAGCGCGAGGAGAAGTTCAACTACCAGGGCCAGACCGTGAAGGCGCCGCTGCCCGAGGGAGAGGGAACGGGCCTCGGCAAGCCGCTGAAGATCATCAATCACCCCGTGCGCAGCGACATCCCGATCTGGTGGGCGAGCCTGATGGGTCTCAGCGTCACCGCGACGGCCCAGCACGCCGACGGCTGGTTGCCGATCTTCTTCGACCCCGAGAAGTTCCACGACGTGTGGGGCGACGAACTGAAGGCCGGTCTGGCCAGGCGCGACCCCTCGCTGGGCAAGCTGCAGATCTCCGCTGGAGGCATGCTGGCGATCGACGAGAATCTCACCGGTGACGCCCGCAGCCGCATCCTCGACTTCTCGCGCCCGCACGCTGCGCTCTACATCGGCGGCATGGGCGCACGCGACAAGAACTTCTACAACACGATCTGCCAGAAGTACGGCTACGTGAAGGAAGCCATCGAGGTCCAGGACCTCTATCTCGACGGCAAGAAGGACGAAGCCGCGGCTGCGGTGCCGGCGCAGTTGCTGGAGAACACGAACCTCGTCGGCCCGAAGAGCTACATCAAGGAGCGCCTCGCCGCCTACAAGGAGGCCGGCGTGACCATCCTCTCGGTGAACCCGGTCGGCGGCGATGCCGTGCAGCAGATCGCCACGCTCCGCGAACTGATGGACTGACGATGGCTGTCGTCCTGCTCACCGGCTGCAGCAGTGGCTTCGGTGAACTGGCAGCGAGGACCTTCGCGGATCAGGGCCACCGGGTGTTCGCAACGATGCGCACGCCCGGCAAGTCCGAGGCCCTGAACGCCCGGCCCGACATCGAGCAACTCGCGCTCGACGTGACCTCCGCCGAGAGCGTCGAGTCGGCGGTGGCCGAGGCTGCGTCGCGCTCCGGCCGCATCGACGTCGTCGTCAACAACGCGGGCATCGAACTCTTCGGGGCCGTGCACCTCTTCGGTGACGACGAGGTGGCCCGTCAGTTCGACACCAACGTCACCGGCATCGTGCGCGTCGCCCGTTCGGTGGTGCCGCGCATGCTGCAGTGGGGCGGCGGCGTGATCGTGAACGTCGGTTCGGTGGCCGGACACGTCGGTGCCCCGTACGGTGGCCTCTACGCGGCGTCGAAGCACGCCGTGGAGGCGTTGACCGAGGCGATGCACTTCGAACTGTCGCACCGTGGTGTTCGTGTGTGCGTGGTGGAGCCCGGTCAGTTCGCCACACGCCTCGGCGACAACAGCGCGCTGGCGGCGGCGATGCCCGAGGGCAGCGGGGAACACCAGCGCTGGCAGCGGTTCCGCGCCGCGCAGCGCAAGTTGGTGAACGGTGAGCCTGCCGACCCGCAGGTGGTGGCCGACGTGATCGTGCGGGCCGCCACGGAGACGCCCGGTGTGCTGCGCTACCCGGTGGGGGCTGATGCCGACCTCGTGATCGGGACCAAGTCGTCGATGCCGTTCGAGCAGTTCGACTCCACGATGCGCACCGTGCTCGACTGGCACGAGTGACGGGACCGTGCCCGGCCTACACCGTGCCCGGCCTACACCGTGCCTGGCCTACACCGTGCCTGGCCTACACCGTGCCTGGCCTACACCGTGCCTGGCCTACACCGTGCCTGGCCTACACCGTGCCTGGCCTACACCGTGCCTGGCCTACACCATGCCTGGATAGTGGTGCTCGACCACATCGGGGTAGCTGCGGACGTAGTAGTTCCACATCATCTCGCCGAACGTGGGCGCCACCGTGCTGGCGATGTCGGTCCGGCCGTCGAGCAGCTCGTGCCGCTTGGCCATGAAACCGGCGCCGCAGTGGCGCGGGCTGGCGGCGACCTCGTCGGCGAAGCGCTGTGGCAGGTCGAGTGGCTCGAGGGGAGTGCGCAGGTCGGGCCCGTGGAAGTACGCCGACGAGAACCTCGGCTCGCGGGCGATCACCCTGTGCGTGCAGGCCACGAAGTGGTTGCCCGTCATCGCCTGCAGCATCTCCCCGATGTTCACGATGAAGGCTCCGGCGGGCGGGTCGATGTCGAGCCATTCCCCGTCGGGCGCCAGCGCCTGCAACCCGCCGACCCGGTGCTGCAGCAGCAGTGTCAGGAAGCCGGCGTCGTGATGGGCATTCACCCCGGCCTCGCCCTCGGGAGTGCGTGGGTAACTGATCAACTTCACGAACGACAACGGCCGCTCGCCGAACAGTGAGCGAAGGTGCTGCGGCGGCAGCCCCAGACCAACCGACATGACCTCCATCAGTTCCCATGCGACGTCGCCGAGGCGCCGGAAGAACTCGTCGGCAGCGGCCCTGAAGCCCGGCAGTGCTTCCTCGGGCAGCCACTGGTTCGGGCCGTCGAGACGCAAGTAATGCGGCTCGGTGCCGGCGGGGTAGGGGCTGTGCTCGCTGCTGAGGTCGACCTGCTCGCGGTGGTCCACGCGGTTGTTGGTGAGCTCGGCGCCGACTCGTTCCCATCCGCGGAAGTGCGGGGAGCGGCGCTTGTCGATCTGCGCCTTGGTGTGCTCGGGGAGGGCGAAGAACCGCTCGAGCAGGTCGAACCAGCGGTGCACGAACGCGTCGGGCACCCCGTGGTCGACGAGGTAGAAGAACCCGACGCCGTGGCACATTCGCACCAGTCGCTCAGCCGCCTCCGCTGACGCAGCGGGGTCGCGCCACTCGGCGAGGCAGAACGTAGGGATCGTCCAGGTGCCGGTGGTCATCGTGCGCCGCGAGCGGCGCGTTGCGCCTCGTCGAAGGGTTGGTCCTTGTCGACCCTGGGCTCTGCGGGCAGGCCCAGCACGCGCTCACCGATGATGTTGCGCTGGATCTCGTCGCTGCCGCCCGCGATCTTGTAGCCCGGGGCGCCGAGCACGTGCTCGCCCCATGCCCAGGTGCCCCCCTCCCCGGTGTCGGCCACAAAACGCGCACCGAGAATGCGGCTGATCGCGTCGCTGACCCGGCTCATGTTGGCCGTCCACATCAACTTGCCGAGCGAACCTTCCGGCCCGGGGGTCTGGCCGGCCTTCAGCTTCGCAGCCGCGCGCCGATTGGTGAACTGCGCCACGCGATGGTGCAGGTACAGGTCGGCCAGCATGCCGCGCACGAGGGGGTCGTCGGTGAGGCCGAAGTGGCGCGCCGCCATCAACACCTGGTGGTAGCCGCCGCCGACGTGCCCACCCCCGCCGCCACCGGAGTGGTCGCGTTCGAAGCCGAGGCATGTCAGCGCCACCCGCCAACCGTCGCCGACCGCGCCGAGACGCAGACCGTCGGACAACCGCAC
>JBJTXX010000295.1:0-5032 GCA_046082485.1 Actinomycetota bacterium | reverse complement strand
CACTTCTGCAAATTAGCAGACCCAGCCGAACCCACGGAAGGCGTTGAGCTCAGCGGCTCCCGCCCACCCGCCCCTCAGCGTTCGGATTCGGCAAGGCCCGGCACGATGCGCTCACGGAACAGCGCCAGCACCTCACCGGGTTCGGCGTGACGCCCGGTCGCCTTCTTCGAGTACAGCAACTCGCCGTCCACCTCCACGTCGAACACTCCACTCGAACCGGTGACCAGGGTGAGGTCGTCGATCACGTGCTGGTAGTGGTGCAACAGGTCTCGGGCCGCGCTCACGGCGCGGGCTGAATAGTCTCAAGGCACGCAGTAGGTGATGCGGATGCGGTGACGATCCATGTGGCCACCGTACCGCACGACCACGCAGACCCGCCCGGCACGGGGAAGCATTGCGCCATGCGCACCCGCCGACTCGCCCGACCCGCCCTTGCCGCCGTCGTGGCCGTGCTCGCAGTAGTCGGCGTCAGCACCGGCACCGCCCTGGCGCATGACCCCGTCATCCTCGAACCGGCACAGGCCACACCCGCCGACGGGCCGCTGCTGGTCGACGGCACCGTCTCGTTCGCCCTCTACGGCACGGTGAACGGCGCCGGCGACACCCGAGGTTTCCGCGTGCGCTACGCCGCTGGCCAGACCTTTAACCTCTCGGCACTGGTGCCCAACCTGCAGCCCGAGCAGGGCTTGCCGGTCGACCAGTACCCGCAGATCGCGGTGGTGACCCCGGCGGGCGAGCGCATCGACCTCTCGCCCGGCGAGGTGAGCACCTTCGACGAACCCTTCACGAAGACCAGCTACCGCCGCTATCTCGAATGGTCGACCACGGCCGAGGCCGGCGACTACGGGGTGATCATCACGGGTGTCGCACCGTCCCGCTTCACCGTCTCGACCGGCGTGAAGGAACAGTTCGGCACGGCGGTCGAGAACATCGCCAACCGTGACCTCGGCGTGGCCGGCGTGATGCAGTGGTACGAGACAGCCCCGCCCACCACCGTTGCCACGACCACCGTCCCGATCACGCCGATCAACGCGGTCGACACAACCACTGCGGTCGATGCAACGGCCACAGCCGAGACCACGACGCCCGCAGTCATCGCCACGGCGCCGCCCACCTCGGACAGCACCGACGCCACGGCGGGCGGTACCGAGGCCGGCACCGACTCTGGCAACGACAGCGACAGCGGTCAGGCGCCGGTGGTGGCGATCGTGGTGGTGCTGCTGGTGGCCGTGGTCGCCGGCGCCGTCACGTGGCTGGCACGCCGACGCAGCTGAACCCGCTGCACCACGCAGTCGGCCGCGACCACTGACCCGGCGGCTACCAGCGTCCACGCCGTCGAGGCCTGCACCGACGATTCCTCCAGCGGCCACACCAGGTTCGCAACCCCCGCCAGCACCAGCGACGCCGCCACCGTCAGGTGCAACACCGTGCCCACCTGCCACAGCGCCACCACGGCGGCCGCAACGGCAAGAGCGATGTAGGCCGCGCCCGTACCCGAGAAATGGAAACGGGCCGAATGGGGATCCGGCATGTCCATCTGCTGCAGGCGCACCAGTCCCGGCGCCACCGTCGCCGCCACCCATGTGGCAACACCCGCCGCGGCAAGGCCCACCACCGAACGGCGCTGCACCGACCAGCGGACGTCGCGCGGCCACAACACCAACAGGGTGGCCAACGGCATCCACGACGACGACGGCCACAGGTCGCCCGCCCACACGCCCACGCCGGCGATCACCACGGCCGAACCCAACGCCAACCGCCACGCGCCCTCACGCTGGCGGTGCATCGAGAACAGGAACACCGGCAGTGCCCACAGCGGCAGGTACTGCAGCGCGCCCACCGTGTCGTGGATGCGATGCGAATCCTCCGAGCCGTCGAACAACGCCATCAGCGGATACGGCATCACCGCCACGGTCAACACCAACGAGATGCCCAGCCCCCACAGTCGTCGCAGCGTGAGATCCACCGGCATGCGCCGGATCGTACGGGCAGCCCGAACGACGTGCCCGACCCTGCCCCGAACCCACCCGACCGGCCAGAGGGGTTCAGTAGGGTCGCAGCCGTGACCGACAACCTCGCCGACCGCCTCGCCGCCCAGCAGTGGGTGCACGACCACCGGCACGAATGGTCGGCGTGGGCCAGCACGATCTTCGACCACGGCGAGACCGCATGGCGCGAGTACCGCAGCGCCGCCTGGTACGTCGACCTGTTGCGGCGCGAGGGCTTCGAGGTGGAGGTCGGCTCGGCCGGCATGCCCACGGCGTTCAGCGCCACGTGGACGAACGGTGCCGGCCCCACCATCCTCACCTACAGCGAATACGACGGCGTGCCCGGCAACGGCCAGGCACCCGTCACCCGGCGGGCGCCACGCCCCGGCCTATCGCGCTTCAGCGGCGGCCACACCGACCCGCACAGCGCGCTCGGCATCGGTTCGCTGGCCGGCACGCTCGCCGCCAAGGCCGTGATGCAGCAGCGAGGCATCGGCGGCACCCTGCGACTGATGGGCGAGCCGGCCGAGAAGGTGCGCGGCTCGAAACCCATCCACGCCGCTGCCGGCTACTACCGAGGCGTCGACGCCATCCTGTCGTGGCACCCGTTCTACATGCTCCCGTACAGCAACACCTGCCGGTGGGACACGCACTGCGGCCCCTACTACGGCGTCATCTACGAGTTCCTGTGCGACAGCCCGCAGACGTGGCTGGCCGACGGCACCTCCCCCATCGCCGCCGCCCACACCGCAGCCCGCGCGCCGGGCGCCAACGACGCCGTGGTGGCGATGTACACGCTGTCGAAGATGATGCGCGACCACATGCTGCCGCACACCGGCACGTGGACGATCAACGAGGTGATCCTGGCCAGCGGGCAGGCCACCGCCGACAACCTGGCCGCGCAGATGGCCAAGGTCATGTACTCGATGCGGGCGCCATCGATGGAGATGCTCGACCGGGCCCTCGCCGTGCTCGACAACAACGCCGCAGCGGCCGCTGCCGCCGCGCACTGCACCGTGCGGCGCCACTGGGTGGCGAAGTCGGCCCCGGGCCTGGCGAACCACGCCGTCACCCGAGTGGCCTACCGCAACCTGGAACTCGGCGGTCCCCCCGTGTGGGGCGACGACGCCATCGAGGTGGCCCGTCGCATCCAGCAGGAACTGGGTCTGCAGCCGATGGACCAGCCGTTCATCGACGAGATCCAGCAATTGCTGCCGCCCGAACAGGCCGAGCAAGCCGTGCGCCGGCACTTGCCCGCCTGGCAGACCCACTACACCAGCGACGACTACACCGACATGACATGGTGGGCGCCCACCGTGCGCATGTACATCGGCCGGGCGGCGCTACGCGGCCCCGCCGGTTTCGCATACCCCGACTGGGCGATGAACGCACTCGGCGGCATTCCCGCCACCATCGACCCCACCATCGAGTGCGCGGCCCGCACCATCGGCGCCACGATCATCGACCTGCTGACCCACCCCACTGCGCTGGCCGATGCCCGAGCCGAGTTCGAGCAGCGCACCGGCGGCGGCATCGGCGGCACCGACTGGCAGGCGCCGCTGTGCGACTACCCGCCGCCCATCGACCACCCATGGCCCGAATACGTCACCACGGCGCGGGGCACCGAGTGGTGGATTCCGGCCGACGACATCGACCGCAGCCTTCGGTCGTTCTGACACCCCTTCCGAACCAGCAACAATCGCGACATGCAGCCGCTACCCCTGCACATCGAGGAGATCCTCACCAACGACCACTGCGTCGCGCTGGCCTACCGCACTCCGGCTGGAGGCGTGGCCATGACACCCATCAGCACTATCGGTCTGCGCGATCAGCAGGCCGGCACCGTCAGTTTCACCAGTTCGTTCGGCAACTGGAAGAAGATGCTGCGGATGCGTCAGGACGCCCGGGTCGCGCTGGTGTACCACACCCGCGAACACAGCGGACTCGAACATCCCAACATGGTGGTGGTGCAGGGCCGGGCCACCTTCCCCGACATCGCCGACGGCTCGTGGGCCTCGCCTGAGGTGACGGAACGGGCAGAGCACTTCATGCCCTCCAAACCCACGGGCAGGTTCCTGAAGTGGGCCACGCGCGAGTACTACGACCACCGCGTGGTGGTCACGGTCGCGATCGAGCGGGTGATCATCGACGACGCCGATCTGCCCGCGGCGGCCGCATCTCAGGAACCCCCGGCCAAGGGCACCGGCGCCCGGGTGAAGGCGAAGAAGTACCGCTCCCGTTGGAAGCAGTGCCAGCACTTCCTCATCGGCTTCACCGACGGCGACGGGTTTCCGATGGTGCACCGGATCAACCCGACCATCGATGGGAACGATGTGGTATTCACCAACGGGTCACTCCCCGAAGGAACCCGACGGGCAGGTCTGCTGGGCCACTGGTTCCAGCACAAGTTGGTGGGCCAGGGCTCGGTGGTGATGACAGGTTGGTTGCAGGTAGATGCACATGGCGCCGCCCGCTACAGCCCGCACACCTGCAGCGGTTATGCGCTACCACCGAAGCAGGCGATGTTCCACCTGGGTGGCGGACTGGCGACGAAGTTCGGATACCGCGCCGCGGTGAAGAAGGGGTACGTTCGCGACGGAGCGTGGGAGGGCCGGTAGGCGCATGACCGATTCGTTGCGCAGTTGGCCGCTTCGGCGGTGGGTGACGGCAGCCGTGGCCGCCGTGGTGGTGGCACTGCTGGTGGGGCTGCCCACCGACGTGATCCCCAACCCCGTTTTCGGTCGACCGGTTCCGGTGACGTGGTGGAGCTACCCCACCCTGGCCGTCACGGCCGTGCTGGGCAGGCTGCTGGCCGCCACCTACGTGCGCGAGCGCGTACCCACCACCAGCGCCGACGCGCCCGCACGCCGGGGCGGTGTCGCCGGGATGCTCGCGTTCTTCGCAGTGGGCTGCCCGGTGTGCAACAAGATCGTGGTGCTGGCCCTCGGCACCACCGGTGCGATGCGTTGGTTCCCGCCGCTGCAGCACCTGCTGGCCGTTGCCTCGATCGCACTGATGGCCGTCGCCCTGCGGGCCCGCCTGCG
>JBJTXX010000294.1:0-4737 GCA_046082485.1 Actinomycetota bacterium | reverse complement strand
CGACCGGCAGGCCGACGACCGTGGCGCACGGCCCGGCCGCCGACGCAGGGCATGACCGCCCAGCTGGCCGCCGACCTGCGCAACGCACTCTCACCCGACAGGGTGCGCACCAACGCCACCGAACTGGGCCTCTACCGGCGCGACGCATCGAACCTCGAGGGTGCTGCGAGCGTGGTGTGCTTCCCGCTCGACACCGCCGAGGTGCAGGCTGCAGTGCGCCTGGCCGGGCAGCACGGCGTGCCCTTCGTGGCCCGCGGGGCAGGCACCGGCCTGGCCGGCGGGGCGGTGCCGCTGGAGGGTGCGCTGGTGATCGCCACCACGAAGATGGACCGGTTGCTGTCGGTGGACACGGTGAACCGCACGGCCTGGGTGGAGCCCGGCATGCTGAACCTCGACCTCACCCGACAGGTGTCGCATCTGGGCCTGCACTTCGCACCCGATCCCAGCAGCCAGCAGAGCTGTTCGATCGGTGGCAACGTGGCGAACAACTCGGGCGGCCCGCACTGCCTGAGCGACGGCGTGACCGCCGCCCATGTGCTGGGTCTGGAAGTGGTGCTCAGCGACGGCAGCGTGGCGCATCTCGGCGGCGAGGCGCTGGAACCCGAGGGCCTCGACCTGCGCGGCGCCTTCGTGGGCAGCGAGGGCATGTTCGGCATCGCCACCAAGGTGCTGGTGCGGCTGACGCAGAACCCGCCTGCGGTGAAGACCATGCTGATGGACTTCGACCGGGTGGAGGACGGCGCCGAGACCGTGGGCGCCATCATCGCCGCCGGCATGGTGCCCGCAGCGCTCGAGATGATGGACGCCCTGTGCATCCAGGCCGTCGAGGCCTACATCCACGCTGGGCTGCCGCTCGACGCCGCGGCGCTGCTGCTGGTGGAGGTTGCCGGCCTGGCGCACGGCCTGCAGGACGACACCGAACGCATCGTGGCCATCGGCCGCCAGCACGGGGCCCGCAGCGTGCGCATCGCCAAGGACGAAGCCGAACGGGCGCTGCTGTGGAAGGGCCGCAAGACGGCCTTCGGCGCGGTCGCCCGCATCAAGCCGAACTACTACCTGCACGACACCGTGGTGCCCCGGCGAGCACTGCCCGGTGTGCTGCGCAAGGTGTACGAGATCGCCGAGCGCCACGAACTGCTGGTGCTGAACGTGTTCCATGCGGGTGACGGCAACCTGCACCCACTGCTGGTGTTCGACAAGCGTGAGCCGGGCGTGATGGATCGGGTGCATGCCGCGGGTGAGGAGATCGTGCGGGTGTCGGTGGAGGCCGGTGGAGTGCTGTCGGGCGAGCACGGCATCGGCCTCGAGAAGCGCGACTACATGCCACTGATGTTCAGCGCGGTCGACATGGAGGCCCAGGCCGCGATGCGCCGCGCCTTCGACCCGTCACGCCTGGCCAACCCGTTCAAGGTGCTGCCAAGTCCGGCGGCGTGCGGCGACGTGCAGCACGTGCCCGAGGGGGCGTGGGTGTGAGCTCGCTCGAGCAGTTCGCCGACGAGGTGGGCAGCGAGGGGCCGGTCACCATCGCTGGTCTCGGCACCCGAGGCGGGCCGGTTTCCGGCGTGCGCGCCGTGGCTGCGCCGAGTGGCATCGAGTGGGTGCAGCCCGATGAGATGACAGTGTGCTGTGGTGCGGGCACGCCCGTCGACGAACTCGTCGCGGCGATCGCGCCGCACGGTCAGACGGTGGCGTTGCCCGCAGGTGGCACGGTGGGCGGAGCCCTGGCCGTCGGTGTGAGCGACGTGAGGCGACTCGGCCACGGACCCCTGCGCGACACCCTGCTGCAGGCCCGCTACGTCTCGGCGGCGGGGCAGGTGGTGAAGGCCGGCGGCCCGACCGTGAAGAACGTGAGCGGCTTCGATCTGTGCCGTCTGCTGGTCGGCTCCCGCGGTGCCCTGGCCTTTCTGGGTGAAGTGATCCTGCGCACGCGGCAACTGGCACGGCACAGTCAGTGGTTCCGTGCCGACGGCGCCGACCCGGCAGCGGTGTTCACACGCCTGTACCGCCCGGTGAGCGTGCTGTGGGATGGCGCCTCGGTGTGGGCGTTGCTGGAGGGCCACCCCGCCGACGTGCACGAACAGGCCGTCACTGCGGGGTTGACCGAGTGCGCCGGGCCACCCACGTTGCCCACCGGCAGTCGCCGCAGCATCACCCCCGCTGACCTGCCGGCCCAGCGCGGCCTGTTCGTCGCCGAGTTGGGGGTGGGAATCGTGCACCATGCCGAACCGTGGCAGGCACCCGCTCGAGGCGAGCGGGAGACAGCGTTGGCGCGGGCGCTGAAGGAGCAGTTCGACCCGAGCGGGCGCCTGAACCCCGGCATCGATGTCTGACCACGATTCGCTGGCCGCGCAGGCTGCGCACGACTGGGGTCTGCCCCCACCGTCGCTCATCCGCCGGGGCATGGCATCGGTGTACGCCGCCGGGCCCGACATGGTCATCCGCATCGCCTCGGCCACCGCAGCGAACCTCGGGTTGCCCTCGTTCCTGCAGAGGATGTCGCGCCTTCATGTGCAGGTGGCCGCATACGGGCGCGACATCCTCGTGGTGGAGGAGGGGCAGTGGGTGGCGATGGCCGTGCAGCGGGTGCACCCGGCGGGCGAGGTCGACTGGTGTGAGGTGGGGAAGATGGTTCGCCGCGTGCACTCACTGCCAGCGGACGATGTGCCCGACCTTTCGTGGTGCGGCGACTTCGCCCACTGGCGGATCGACGAGATGTTGGCCGAACTGGGCGCGTCGGTGGACTCGGCAGCGCTGACGGGGATGAGGGCATGTCTCGAGCGGGCAGGCGACTGGCGGGCTGCCATGCGCAGTGCGCCTCAGGTGGTGCTGCACGGAGACCTGCACCCAGGCAACGTGGTGCAGTCGGCCGACGGCCCGGTGCTGCTGGACTGGGACCTTCGCTGCACCGGCCCGGCCGCGTGGGACCACGGTCCGCTGCTCCGATGGGGCGACCGCTGGACCGCGGCCTGGGGCGGATCCGCAGGCTCCTACCAGCGCTTCGCTGATGGCTACGGCGTCTCGCAGCACGACGACCCGCTGACCGTGACGCTCGCGGAACTGCGACTCTTGGTCGCCACCCTCATGCGGGTGCGGGCGTCGCTGGCCGACCCCGCCGCGGTCACCGAGGCCCGACGTCGCCTGGCCTACTGGCGGGGCGAACCGGACGCCCCGTTGTGGAGCCCGCAGTAGGGTCGCCGCCGATGCGACAGTTCACGGAGATCGCCCCCGGCGTGCTGGTGTTCACCGCCGCCAAGTACGTCACCACCTCCACACTGGTGCTGCGCGACGACCGGGTGGTGATCATCGACCCGGCCTGGACGGAAACCGACCTCGACGGGTTGGTGCAGTTCCTGCACTCCACCGGCCGCCGCATCTCCACCGGCCTCAGCACGCACAACCACTACGACCACGTCTTGTGGCACCCGGCGTTCGGCAACGCGCCGCGGTGGGGTTCGCGCCTCACCTACGAGATTGCCAACGCCAGCCGCGACGAGATCCTGCGGCACATGGCAGGCGACATCCCCGATCACTGGCCGCACCCCGTGGAAGGGCTGCAACCGCTCGACGCCTCGTTCGTGCCCGACCCGTTCGACGACGGGCACGCCGAGCCGATCGAGTTCGTTCTCCACGATGCGCACACGCCCGGCCACACCGCCATCTGGTTCCCCGAGCGCGGCGTGGTGACGGTGGGCGACATGCTCAGCGACGTCGAACTACCCATGCCGTTCTTCCCTCCGGACCTCGACGCGTACCTCGACGGGCTCGACCGGTTGGTCGAGATGGTGGCCAAGGCCGACGTGCTGGTGCCCGGCCACGGCACGCCGACGCGAGACGGCATGGCGCGCCTCGACGCCGACCGTCGCTACCTCGACGACGTGCTGAGCGGGCGCACGCCCGATGACGAACGCATGCACCTGCCCGAGCAGGACGACGTGCACGCCAGGATCGTGGAACTGGCGGCTCAGCGCGGCTGACAGGTCGGGCAGAAGTAGCACGCCCGCCCGCCGAGCGTGACCGTCTGCACGTCGGTGCCGCAACGCAGGCAGCGGTCGCGGTGGTAGACGTAGGTGGTCTCGCCGCGACGGTGGTGGCCCTTGCGCTGGGGCAGTTCGCGTCGGTCGACCGTGATGATGCGGTTGTCCTTCACGCCCTGCTTCAGCATGCCGACCACGGTGGTCCAGATGGCATCGAGTTCGGAGTCGTCGAGATCGCGGCCCGGACGCTCGGGGTGGATGCCGTTCACGAACAACGCCTCGGCCCGGTACACGTTGCCCACCCCGGCCAGCACCTTCTGGTCGAGCAGCAACTGCCCCACCGGCTGGGCGCTCTTGCGGATGCGGGCCTTCGCCTCCGCTGGCTTGGCATCGCGGCGCAGCGGGTCGGGGCCGAGGCGCCGCACGATGGCGTCGCGCTCGTCTGCGGAACCGATGCTGCAATCGGTGGGCCCGGCGAGGTCGATGGTGCCCAGGCCCGAGACCATGCGCATGCGCACCGCACCCTTGGGCTCGGGCTGCGCATCGCCCCGGGTCACACGGAACTTGCCGAACAGGCCGAGGTGCACGTGGCCGACCAGGCCGTTGTGCCACCAGTAGAACAGGTGCTTGCCGTAGGCCTCGATGCGTTCCAGCACCACGCCGTCGACCAGCGCGGCGTCGGCGGAGAATCGGCCCTGCGGCGACGACACCCGCACCATCTGACCCACGAGCAGCGGGCCGTGGTCCTTGGCGATGCGGTGGA
>JBJTXX010000293.1:0-14681 GCA_046082485.1 Actinomycetota bacterium | reverse complement strand
CTCAGGACCCGAACCCGAGCCCGAGACGGTCGATCGTGCGGAGCCAGATGTTCCGCTTGCCGGTGCGGTCTTCTTGGTCGAGCGACCAGCGGGTGGCCTGGATGCCGATGAACCGAAACGGCTCGGGCGGGAACGGGATGGGCTTGCTCTTCACGAAGTCGGTCTCGGTGGCCCGCGACCGCTTGCCGTCGAGGATGTCGAGCATGACCTCCGCGCCGAACCGGGTGGAGGCCACACCGAGCCCGGTGTAACCCACCGAGTACGCGACGCGGCCCTGCATGCCGCGACCCCAGAACACGCAGAAGCGACTGCAGGTGTCGATGGCGCCACCCCAGGTGTGAGTGAACTTCAGGCCCTCGAGTTGCGGGAACGTGTCGAAGAAGTTCTTGCTCAACTTCGCCCACGTCTCGGGGCGCGACTCGAGCTCGGGGTTGATGCGGCCGCGCCAGTAGTAGATGACGTCGTAGCCGCCCCACAGGATGCGGTTGTCGGCGGTGAGTCGGTAGTAGTGGAACTGGTTGCCGATGTCGCTCAGGCCCTGCCGCAGCGACCAGCCCAGTTCGGCCAACTGCGCGTTCGACAGCGGTTCGGTGACCATGCAGTAGTCGTAGACCGGGGCGATGTAGTGCCCCACGCGCTTCAGCAACGGCTTCGCCGCGTTCGTGGCGAGTGCCACCTTGCCGGCGCGGATGCGGCCGAGCGGTGTGGTGACGAGCACGCCCACGCCGTCGCGCTCGATGGACGTGGCCTTGGTGTCCTCGTAGATGCGAACGCCAAGGCTCATCGCCGCCGACTTCAGGCCCCATGCGAGCCGGGCGGGGTCGACGATGGCAGCGCGGTCCTTGCGCCACAGGCCGCCGCGGTACGTCGGCGAGTTCACCTGGGCGCGCATCGCCTCCTCGTCGAGCCATTCGACCTTCTGACCGAGGCTGCGCAGTTGCGAGAAGTCGTCGCGCAGTTCGTCGAGGTAGTTCGGGGAGTGGCCCGTGGTGGCCACGTCGATCACCCCGGTGCGCTCGTAGTCGCAGTCGATGCCGTACCGCTTGATCGCTGCCTCGATGTCGTTCAGGTTCTTCAGGCCCAGTTCCTCGAGCAGGGGCAGTTCCTTCGGGAAGCGCTCCTGTCCGTTGGCCACGCCGTGGGTGAGGCTGCTCTCCATGAAGCCACCGTTGCGGCCACTGGCCTGCGAGCCGACCTCGTGGGCCTCGATCAGCACGACGTCGCGACTCGGGTCGCGTTCCTTCGCGATGATCGCCGTCCACAACCCGTTGTACCCGCCGCCGATCACACAGAGGTCGCAACTCTCGGTGCGCACCAGTGTGGGGTTGCTGTCGGGTTCGTCGGCGTCGTCGTACCAGTACGGGTACGGGTCGGCGTCGGCGATCGCGTCGAGATGGAACTCCTGGATGTCGTCGCGGTCGTCGTCGACGGACATGATCTCACCACCTGTCGAGCCGTCAGGCTAGCCGTCCGGCGGTGCCCCGTCGGTGCGGCCCGTACGGAGGCGTTCAGGCGACGGGAACGATCTCGAGGTCGAAGGCGGCGAACGCGTCGTTCAGGGTCGCCACTCGGCGCACCCCGTGGCGCGACATCATCACGAGCGTGAGCGCCATGTCGATGTCGTCGACCGCCGTGCGCGCCGCCGCACGCCGGTGCTGACGCCCGACGTGGAGGGGGTCGACCGGGGCGAACAGTCCGCGCCGTGGCCGACGCAGGAACCAACCGACCCGTTGCTGCGTGGTGGGTGCGGGGCCGAGGTCGTGCTCGCGCAGGTGGTCGCCCACGGCCACCAGCAAGACCTCCTCGCGTTCGTAGCGGTCGACCAGCGCGGCGTAGGCGGCTGCGGCATCGGAGCGCCGCTCGTGGCCGGGTTCGGCGACAGCACGCAGGAACGACAGTTCCAGCAGCACCTTCGGGGGGTCCATGCTCATTGCAGCGCCATCCGTGCCCGGGCGGCGCGGCGCGTGCGGGAGCGCTGCTCCATGCGGCCCCAGAACCAGAAACAGCCCCCGGTGATCCCCCAGCCGACGAGACCGTCGATCACCCAGTGCTCACCGAGGTACACGAGCGAGGCGAGCATGACGACGGGGAACAGCAGCACGAACGGCTTCAGCCACTTGGGTCGGATCCAGGGCAGGAAGAAGGCGGGCACGATCAGCGCGAACGATGCGTGCAGTGACGGCATCGCGGCGACGCCGTTGCCGTTGCTGAGGGCCAGTTTGTAGCCGGTGGTCCAGCTGTCGAAACCGAGGTGGTAGAAGCCGCGGCCGGCGTTGCGGTGCAGTTCGGGCATCAGTTGGTAGGGGTACTTCGGGGTGCCCAGCATCCATGGCGGTGCGGTGGGCAGCACCACGAACATGATGCAGCCGACGGCCAGCAAGGTGGCGAAGCGCTTCATGAAACGAGCCCACTGTCGATGGCTGGTGGCCCACAGCGCGGCCATCACGATCATCGGGAAGACGAAGTGCGTCATGTAGGTGGTGCCGGCAACGACGTCCCACCAACGGATCCGGCCCTGCCAGAAGCGTTCCTGCAACACCCAGTTCGGGTCGTTCCCGAAGAACATGAACCGGTCGATGTGCATCATCGTCTCGACCTGGATGGGGAACTTCACACGGAACAGGCCGAGCACCGGGATGCCGTCGTCGGCGGCGCCGCGGGTGGCCTCGTAGCTCACCCACATGGCGCAGTACGCCGCGCAGTCGAGCAGCAGTACTCCCCAGGTGCGCCAACTGCGGCCCACGAACGCGCAGACCAGGAAGGCACCGACGAGCATGGCCACCGACACCCGGTCGACGGTGAGCCCGCGCACCTTCAACCACACCAGGTACCAGCCGAGGTACCCGAACATCAGGGTGATGCGCACCGGCCGGAGGTACTCGTACGGCACCACCGAACCGATGCCCGGACGCGCCGACGGGGGCACGAACGTGGGTGCTTCAGCCGTGGTCGACACGACCGACAACGCTACCCAGCGTTCATGCCCCCGTCACGGCAGCGTTACTTGCTGGCTTCCTCCAGGGCCCGGCGCACGAGCACCTTGGCGAGGTGCACGCGGTACTCGGGGCTGGCATTCAGGTCGTTCTGCGGTTCGGCTTCCTCGGCCGCCAACTGGGCGGCATCGGCGATGCTCGCCCCCTGCGACAGGGCACTGCTGACGCTGCTGGCCAACACGGGCGTGCTGCCCATGTTCACGAGCGCCACGCCACTGGAGCCGTTGCGACGCCACGCCGCGACACCCACGATCGCCCAGTCCTGGGCCCGGCGGTTGAACTTCTGGAAGCTCCAGCCGGCCCCCTCCATCTTGGGCACGCGGATCTCGGTGAGCATCTCGTCGGCCGCGAGCGCCGACTCGAGGAAGCCCTGGTAGAAGTCGGTCGCGGCGATCTCGCGGGTGCCGTTCGGGCCCTGGGCCACATAGGTGGCGCCGAGCGCGAGCGTGGTGGCGGGCAGGTCGCTGGCCGGGTCGGCGTGGGCGATCGAGCCACCGATGGTGCCGCGGTGACGCACCTGCGGGTCGCCGACGTGGCTGGCCGCATGGGCGAGCAGCGGCACGTGCTGACGCAGCAGGGCGCTGGTCTCCACGTCCATGTGGCGCGTCAGCGCACCGATGGCCACGTGGTCGCCGGCGTCGCGGATGTAGCTGAGGTCGCTGACCCGGCCGATGTCGACGAGCACGCTGGGGGCTGCGAGTCGCAGCTTCATCAGCGGCAGCAGGCTGTGGCCACCGGCGAGGAACTTGGCCTCGTCGCCGTGCTGGCCGATGAGGCTGATGGCCTCCGCGGCCGAACCTGCGCGGACGTAGTCGAATGCTGCGGGGATCACTTGCTGGCTCCTTGTGCTGCGTTGATTGCTTTCCAGACGTTGTGCGGACTGGCGGGCATCGCCATGTCACGCACGCCGAGGCCGCTCAGGGCATCGATGACGGCGTTCATCACCGCGGGGGCAGCACCGATGGTGCCGGCCTCGCCGATGCCCTTCACGCCGAGAGGGTTGGTCGGCGACGGGGTCACCGTGTGGCCGAGCGTGATGCTGGGCACGTCGCTGGCCGCCGGCACGAGGTACTCGGCGAGGCTCGCGTTCTTCAGGTTGCCGTCGGTGTCGTAGACGGCTTCCTCGAAGAGCGCCTGTGCCAGGCCCTGCACCACACCGCCGTGCACCTGGCCCTCGACGATCAGCGGGTTCACCTGGTTGCCGCAGTCATCGACGGCCACGTACTGCAGCACGTCCACCTGCCCGGTCTCCACGTCGACCTCGACGGTGCAGATGTGCGTGCCGAAGGGCCACGAGAAGTTCGGTGGGTCGTAGGTGACCTGTGCCTCGAGGTTCGGTTCGAGACCGTCGGGAAGGTTGTGCGCGGTGAACGCCTCGAACGCCACGGCCGCGAGCGGCATCGTGCGGTCGGGCGAACCCTTCACGGAGAACGCACCACCGGCGAAGTCGAGGTCGTCCTCGTTGGCCTCCAACTGGTGAGCGGCGATCTTGCGTGCCTTGTCGATCACCTTGTCGCACGCCAGCGCGATCGCCACGCCACCGACCGGCAGCGAACGTGACCCGTAGGTGTCGAGACCGAGCGGGGCGATCGCCGTATCGCTGTGCAGCACGTCGACGTCGTCGGGCGACACGCCGAGTCGGTCGGCGACGATCATGCTCCAGGCCGTCTCGTGGCCCTGGCCGTGCGGCGCCGTGCCGGTCACCACCTGGATCTTGTTGGTGGGCAGCACTCGCACCGTGGCGGCCTCCCAGCCGCCAGCCGAGTAGTTCAGCGAGGCGAGCACACGAGACGGTGCGAGGCCGCACATCTCGAAGTAGCTGGCCTGGCCGATACCGAGCAACTTCCTCGCTCCGGGCACGTTCTGGGCCGCCTGGCGGGCACGCACACCGGAGTAGTCGGCCATGTCGGCCGCCTTCTCGGCGGCGGCGAGGTGGTCGCCCGAGTCGTACACCAGGCCGGTGAAGGCGGTGTACGGGAACTGGTCCTTGCGGATGAAGTTCCGCTTGCGCAGTTCCATCGGGTCGATGCCCATCGTGTCGGCGAGCACATCCATCGCACGCTCGATGGCGTAGGTGGCCTCGGGCCGACCGGCGCCGCGGTAGGCGTCGGTGGGCGTGAGTGTGGTGTACACGCCGGTGCAGCTGAAGTCGTAGGCGGCGGGCAGGTCGTACACACCGGCGTAGAGGAAGGCACCGAGCAGCGGGATGCCGGCGGTGATCAACTGCTGGTAGCCACCCATGTCGGCGAGCAGGCGGATGCGCACGGCGGTCAACTTGCCGTCGGCGTCCGCCGCCAGCTCCACGTCCTGGATCTGGCCGCGGCCCTGGATGGTGGCGACGGCGTTCTCGCCGCGCTCCTCGTTCCAGCGAACCGGCACCTTGTGCTTGCGGGCGAGCGCGGTGCACAGCAGTTCCTCTGCGTACACGTCGAGCTTGCTGCCGAAGCCGCCTCCCACGCTGGGGGCCACCACGCGCACCTGGTGCTCGGGGATGCCGAGCGTGAGCGCGGTCATCACCTTCAGGATGTGGGGGATCTGCGTGGCGCTGTAGATGGTGATGTCGCCACCGAAGGGCTGGGGCACGGCGGCCACGGCGCGGGGCTCCATCGCCATCGGGATGAGGCGTTGCTGGATGAAGCGTTCCTTCACCGTGTGGGCGGCGCTGGCGAACGCCTGCTCGACCTGTCCCTCGGTGCCCTCGATCTTGAGGTCCCACTGGTACGACTTGTTGGTACCGAGGTCCTCGTGGATCACCACGCGGTCGCTGAGCGCGTCCTCCAGATCGACCACCGCGGGAAGGGGCTCGTAGCGAACGTCGATCAACTCGACGGCGTCGCGCGCGGCGGTCTCGCTGGTCGCCAGCACACAGGCCACGCCGTCGCCCACATAGCACGCCTTGTTGGTCGCGATGGGGTAGTGGGCGGGGTTCTTCATGTCGGCGGTCACGGCCCATGCGCTGGGCATGGGGCCAGCCCACAGACCGGCGAGATCGGCGCCGCTGTACGCGGCCACGACACCGGGCGCAGCGAGCGCGGCGCTGAGATCGACGGACGTGATGCGGGCATGCGCATAGGGGCTGCGCACGAGGGCGAGGTGCAGCGCGCCGGGAAGGTTGAGGTCGTTGCAGTACTTCGCCTCGCCCGTGAGCAGCGCGGGGTCCTCCTTGCGCAACAGGCGCTGGCCCAGCACCGAGGTGGGCCGGTCATCGGTGACGGTCATGGCGTTCGCCTCCTCACTCGCCCGCCGCTGCGGCGAGCACGGACTTCACGATGTTGTGGTAGCCGGTGCAACGGCAGAGGTTCCCCTCCAGACCGATGCGCACTTCCTCCTCGGTGGGGTTCGGGTTCTCGCAGAGCAGGCTGGTCGCGGCCATCACCATGCCGGGCGTGCAGTAACCGCACTGCAGGCCGTGGTTCTGCATGAAGGCCTTCTGCATCGGGTGCAGCTCGCCGTCGGTGGCCATGCCCTCGATGGTGGTGACCGACCGGCCGTCGGCCTGCACGGCCAACACGGTGCAGCTCTTCACGGCTTCGCCGTCGAGGTGCACGCTGCATGCGCCACACGACGACGTGTCGCAGCCGATGTTGGTGCCGGTGAGGCCCAAGGCCTCGCGGACGTAATGGACGAGCAACGTGCGCGGCTCCACATCGCTGTCGTGGACCGTGCCGTTGACGGTGACGCTGATCTTCACGTCTGGATCCCCCTTCGCGGATCGAATGCCCCCAGATGGCCCGCCCATCATGCACCAAATCGGGGGTGGTGGTGAACAGTCGTTCAGGACTACCTTCCGGGGCCTGATGGTCGAAGCGCGCCGGGCTGCTCAGTGGGTGATCGGACTTGGTGTCGGCAGCGCGTGGGCCGGCCGCCGTCTGATGCGAACCAGCACGTTCTACGACGAGTGGACCATCGTGGGGCAGACACTCCGGAGCCACCCGTGGGAGGCCGCGTGGACGTCGTTCAACGGTCACCTCTGGCTCTTCCAGGACGCCGCGTACCGCATCCAACTGCACATGGGTGGCGTCGACGTCCGTTGGGTGGTGGTGGCGCTGCAGTTGGCGGCGCTGGCTGCCCTGCACGCAGTGTTCGCCCGGGTGGCGATGATCGCTGGCGCGCCGTTGTCGATCGCGCTCCTCGGGGGGCTCGCCGTCGTCTACATGGGGATGGCGCCGCAGAACTGGGTGTTCGTGGTGCAGTGGCCCGCGATCGCGTCGTTGGCGTTCGCGCTGGCGGCGTGCGGACTGGTGGTGGCCGGCCCGGTCGAACCCTCCCGCTCGGCGGCCGTGGGGTTGTTGCTGCTCGCCGCCGTGGTCGTCGAAAGTGGGTCGGGCACCATCGGTGTGGCCATGGCTGCTGCCGTCGCAGCGGTCTGTTGGGGGCGGCGTGCGGTGCGGTCCCTCCTGCCGGCCGTTGCCGTGCTCGGTGGGTGGTATCTGCTGGCCGACCCCGGGCCGCGGTTCCCGTCGTCGTTGGGTCGCCAGCTCCGCTTCGGCACCGCGCTGTTGTCCCGGTCCGCCGGAGGGTTGCTCGGTCTCGGCCCCTGGCTGGGGGCCGTGATGGTGTTGCTGGTGGCGGCAGGTTCCGTGTGGGTGTTGCGTTCGGGGCGTGTGCCGTTGGCTTCGCGTGCCCTCGTCGTCGGCGGCTGCGTGGGTGCGGTGGTGGCGGTGGCGGCGATCGCCCGGTCCCGTGCGGGTCTTCCCGGATTCAGCTTCTTCGACTCGAACCGGTACCTCTTCCCGGTTGCCGTCCCGTTCGCTGTGGCGGCGGCCCCAGTGGTCGTCGAGGTGGTCGGCCGAATCCCTGCTCGAATCGATGGCGTCGCCCGCCACCGAGTGGCCTGGGTCGCGGTCGGCGTGCTGCTGGCGTCGGGTGTGGTGATCGGCCAGCGGGTGGAAGCGAACTGGAGCCCTGCGTTCCTCGCCGCGAACGAAGCGGTCCGATCGGGCGTGCAGTCGACCGCACTCCTGTTGCGCGACGGTTGCCCGGGGGGAGGGCCTCCGCAGCTGGATGCGCTGCCGCTCGGGTCGCTCTCGCCGCAGGTGAGCGTGGGCCTGGTGGCCGAACTGATGGACGAAGGTCGGCTGGCGATCGACGATGAATCGACCGTCGACGCAGCCATCGCTGCCGACGTCTGCCCCTGACCACCCCGAGAACCGTCCCGAGGAACTTAGAGGCCGCGCGGGCTTGTCATGAGGAACTTGAGTTCGCGTGGAGGGGTCAGGCGAGGGGGCGGTGGTGGTGGGGCATGCGGCGGGGCAGGGTGATGCCGAAGACCACGGCGAAGACCGCCACGGCGACGAGGCCGATGGTCGCCCCCGGCGCTGCTCGAGCACAGCGGGTTCGAGGTGTCACACCACCTGTTCGACGTGCGCGGCCGCTGCCGTCAGTGCGCGGGTGGCTGACCGTCGTCCGGGGTGTACGCCGCCCGCCAGTCCTTGCCGCGAGCGCGAAGCCATCCGGCGACCTCGCCGGGGGGTAGCGGGCGGGCGATGAGATAACCCTGCGCCAGTTGGCACCCGAGACGCCGGAGTTCATCGAGTTGTGCCTCGGTCTCCACGCCCTCGGCCACCACCTGCAGCCCGAGCGCCGCCGCCATTCCCACCATGGCGGCCACCACGGCGCGGTCCTCGGCGTGCTCGACGACCCCGGCCACGAACGACCGGTCGATCTTGATCGACTGCAGCGGGTAGCGACGGATGTGGGTGAGCGACGAGTAGCCCGTGCCGAAGTCGTCGAGGCAGAGCAGGGCGCCGGTGACACGCAGTTCCTCCAGCGTGTGCTCGGGCGACACCCGGCCGCCGCCAGCCTGACGGGCGATCGTCGCGTGCTCGGTGATCTCCACGACCAGACGGTCGGCTGCGATGTCATGGTCGCGCAGGATCGCGGCGACCCGGGCGCGCAGGCCCCGGTCGGCCAACTGCCCGACTGACAGGTTCACCCCCAGGAACAGCTCGGTGTCGACGTCGCGCATCGTCGCCGCTGCGGACCGCAGCACCACGTCACCGAGCAGGAGGTCCAGACCTGCGTCCTCCGCAAGATCGAGGAAGGCCGCCGGTGACAGCACACCGAGCTCGGGATGGTTCCACCGCACGAGTGCCTCCAGTCCGACGGTGCTGTCATCGGAGAGCGAGACCACGGGCTGGAGGTACGCGACTACTTCGTCTCGCTGCAGTCCGGCTGCCAGTTCGTCGGCGATGCGGCGCCGCTCGTTTGCGTTGCGCTGCCGCTGGCCCAAGCCGCGCTCGGGTTCGCCACGGCGTGCGGCCTTGGCTTCGTACATCGCGAGGTCGGCATCTGCGAGCAGCCCGGTGACCGTCGAGTCGGCGGCGGCGAGTGCGAGCCCGACGCTCGAGGTGACACGCACGGGCCCCTCGGTCAACAGGAAGGGCATCGACAACGTGGCGTCGATGCGGTCGGACAACGCCTGCCCCGATGGGCGATCACCGACGCCGAGCGCCAGCACCACGAACTCGTCGCCGCCGACACGGGCCACGAGGTCACCCGGCCGCACGATCTGACGCAGCCGATCGGCGACGCAGCGCAACAACTCGTCGCCGGCCTCGTGCCCGAACAGGTCGTTGACGGGCTTGAAGCGGTCGAGATCGATGAAGACGACAGCGAACGACCTGTGGTTGGCGAGGTGCAACTCGACCTGCTCGATGAGCACCGAGCGGTTGGCGAGGCCGGTGAGCGCGTCGTGGCTGGCAAGGTGCTCGAGGGTGCGACGCGCATGGTGCAGGTCGCTCACGTCGTGGGCGGTGCCCACCAACCCGTGCACGACCGGGTCGTCGAGCAGGTTCACGAACTCGAATCGCAGCGGTCGAGGCGCTGCCTCGGGGTCGTGCATCCGCATCGACACCTCGCACCCCACCGGGCGGACTGCGGCACCGGCACGCTCGATCGCGAGCTGCAGTTTCGGTGCATCCTCGGGTACGCACAGCTCGAGCAGGGGCTTGCCGACCACCAGCGACTGGTCGTGACCGAGCAGCCGGGTGAGGGCCGCATTCGTGCTGATCACCCGCCCCGACTCGTCGAGCAGCATCGTGATGGAGGCGGCGTGCTGCACGACCTGCTGGAACCGCACCGTGTCGTCCGCGGAGACCTCCCACATCCGTCGCTCGGTGAGGTCTCGCACCACGACCACGAACCCTCCCAGCGTCGGCACCGACACTGCGTTGGTGCCGAGAATCTCCACCCACTTCCACGCCCCGTCGGCGCGGCGCACCCGAAGCTCCACCGGCGTGCCGTGTTGCTTCTGC
Organism: Actinomycetota bacterium; assembly: GCA_046082485.1. Lineage (GTDB taxonomy): Bacteria > Actinomycetota > Acidimicrobiia > Acidimicrobiales > Ilumatobacteraceae > UBA668. Next base: position 4,432 of record JBJTXX010000293.1, on the reverse strand, counting down.
AGCATGGTCTCGGCCGAAGAGACGACCTCGGCGATGTCGTCGGGGTGGACGATGTCGAGCAGCGAGCGACCGAGGAACTGCTCGGCCGGCCATCCGAACAACTCGACGCCCGCACGATTCACCCAGCGGAGCCGGATGTCGGGGTCCACCACCAGCACGGTGTCGGGCAGCGCCTCGAGCAACGCGAGTTCGTCGACGGGGGCACCCACGGCCCCATTATCCGTCGCTTGCCTGCCCGCGTCGGTGATCTTGCCGAGATCTTGTGGTCCGCGGGCCGACCCGCGGGGGTCGAACTCAGCGCGAGCCGACGGTGTCGGTGATCCGCTCCTCGGCAGGCGCTGCGGCGACAGCAGGCTTCGACGGACGCAGGAACAGCCACAGCACGGGCAGCAGGTACGCGAAGTAGGCAACGACGCGGATGCGCTCGGGATCGGCTGCCCAACCGAACAGGCCCTTCATGAAGTCGTACACCGCGCCGCCGTCCTTGCTCAGCGGACCCGACTGCACGGTCCACATCGGATCGAAGAGGAGCCCGCCCTCGAAGCCGAACAGTTCGCGCAGTTCGTGCACAGCCTTGCCGACCAAGCCTGCGGCGAAGAAGATCAACATCACGCCGGTCCAGCGGAAGAAGGTGCGCAGGTCGGCCTGCGAGCCTGCCCGGTAGACGAAGACACCCAGCACCGCGGCAACAGCGAGACCGAACAGGCCGCCGACCACGACATCGGTGCCCGAAGCGCCGCCGTTCTCGGCGCTGATGAGGAACAGCGCGGTCTCGAGGCCTTCGCGCACCACGGCGACGAACGCGATCGCCGCGACCGCGGTGGAAGTGGCGGCCTCGTCGACCCTCGCGCGCAACTGCCCGCCCATGTGGCGTGCGTTGCGGTGCATCCACAGGATCATCCAGGTCAGCACCGAGGCAGCGGCGACGGCGATGAATCCTTCGACGGCCTGCTCGCTCTTGCCGTGCAGGCCGTTGGTGGCGAGGTGCACTGCGATACCGCCCACGATGCACAGGGCCGTTGCCACGCCGGCACCCGTCCACACGGACCTGACGCGGTCGGCCCGGCCCGTCTTCACGAGGTAGCCGATCAGGATTGCGAGCACCAGCGAGATCTCGAGGCCCTCGCGCAGCGTGATGAGGAAGGAAGCACCCATGACGTCAATGTTAGGCATCCCGAACAATCCCCGCAAGTCGAACCCTACGAATCTTCGGCCGGGTCGGTGGCGGCAGCGTCGGCCGCTGTCAGCGGGCTCCCCACACGAATCGATGGGTGTGGATGCCGAAGTAGGTGAAGCTCTCGACACTGCGCACATCGGGAATCGAGCGCACCTCGTCGTCGATCACCTGCAGCAGCCGGGCGGAGTCCTCGCACAACACCTCGACCAGCAGGTCGAACGAGCCCGAGGTGAACACGACGTAGATCACCCCCTGGATCGCAGCGATGCGATCGGCCACGTCACGTACGTTCCGCTCGACGCGCACACCGAGCGCCGCCATCACCGGATACCCGAGCGCAAGCGGGTCGGTGACACCGACCACCTGCACGACACCGGCATCGAGCAGGCGCTGCACGCGCTGGCGGGTTGCCGGTGCCGACAGGCCGACCAGCACGGCAAGGTCCGCGTAACTGGCGCGGCCATCCTTCTGCAGTTCCTCGATCAGTCGCCGGTCGATCTCGTCGAGTGCGATGCGTGCGAGGTTGTTCATGTGATGCCTGCCGAGAGTCCGAAGTCGATCGAGAGGTTGGCGCCGGTGATGGGGGCGGCGTGCGGCTGGCAGAGGAACCACACCAGTTCGGCGACCTCGGCGGGCTGCACGAACCGAGCGGTCGCGCCCTGTGGATAGCCGTCGAGCAGCCGCCTCAGGTAGGCATCGGGTTCGTCGCCACCGAAGTCGCGGGCCTGCCCCCGCAGCATCGGCGTGTCGATGTCGCCGGGGCACACGGCGTTCACCCGCACCCCGCGTGGCGCCAACTCGAGCGCCAGGGCCTTGGTCAGCACGGACACGGCGCCCTTCGACGCGCAGTACACCGCCGCACCGGCGTTGCCCTGCAGGCCGGCATCACTCGACAGGTTCACCACGCACCCTCGCGTGGCGGCGAGGTGCGGGATCGCTGCGCTCGTGATGAAGTAGAGGCCCTTCAGGTTCACCCCCAGCACCCGGTCGAACTCGTCCTCGGTGGTCTGCTCGCTGGGGCCTTCGGTCCACACTCCCGCCGCGTTCACGACGGCGTCGAGTCGGCCCGCCCACCGCACCACGTCGGCCACGGCCGAACGGCACTGCTGCACGTCTCGGATGTCGGCCGCCACGGCGAACGCCACGTGATCGTCGAGGTGATCATCGAGGCGATCGGTGTGCAGGTCGAGACCGGCGACCCGCCATCCGCCGTCAGCGAATCGGCGGGCGGTCGCGCTGCCCACACCTCCGGCGACGCCGGTGACGAGCACGACCGGGGTGCTCACGGGTTCCATGTGCGGTCCTCGGGCAACGAGTTGCCCCCGTCGACGACCAGCAACTGCCCGGTGATGTACGAGGCCTCGTCGCTGCAGAGGAACGCCACTGCCGCTGCGACCTCTGCGGCGGTTCCCGAGCGTCGCATCGGGGTGCGGGCTCCCGCCCCCACCTCGAACGCGGTCTGCGAGGCCGTGGCTATCCAGCCGGGGGCGACTGCGTTCACGGTGATGCCGAGCCCGGCGCACTCCAGTGCCACGGCGCGCGTGAGCCCCAGTATGCCCGCCTTCGCCGCGTGATAGGCCACATCGCCCACGAAGGCCTGGACGGGGCCGGACGTGCTGGCCACGTTCACGATTCGCCCGAAGCCCTGTGACTGCATCGCCGCGACGGCGGCACGGGTGACTGCGAAGCAGGTGGTGAGGTTGCGCTTGATGCCGTCGCGCCAGTCGGCGTCGGAGGTGCCGAGCAGCTCGGTGTCGAGCGGCGTGCCGCCCACCGCCACCATCCCCGCGTTGTTGACGCAGATGTCCAGCCGGCCGTACGCGTCGAGGGCGGCCGCCACCGCTCGGTCGCCGGCCCCTGTCTGCATCAGGTCGGCCACCACGCCGGTGGCCTCGGCTCCGTCTCGCACGAGTTCGGCGACCCGGTCGTGGATGCGGTCGGTGGTGCTGCAGACCACCAACCGTGCACCAGCGCGTGCGAGCGCCAGCGCGGAGTGGAAGCCGATGCCGTCGGCGCTGCCGGCTCCGGTGACCAGGGCGACCCGGCCGTCGAGGTTCATGCCAACAACTCTTCCACGGCTGCGCGGAACACCTCGGTGTGGAGGTCGACGTCGGCCATCGAGTGGTGCGGCGACATCAGCGCCATGTTGTGGAACGGCGTGAGCAGGATGCCTCGGTTCACCGCCCAGAGGTGCATGAAGGCATCGAGTTCCGAGTCGACTGCGGCGGCCGCTGCGGCGCCGTGCGTCGGCGGCGGGCAGAACCAGTACTCCGCCCTGCCGCCGAGTTGCTGCACGCACCACGGCAGTCCGAACCTCTCGATGGTGGCCTGCACGCCGTCGGTCCATGCCGTGGCCAGCGGCACCATGTGGGCGAAGTCGTCGTCGAGCAGTGTGGTCGACAGGGTGGCGCGCACGGCAGCGACTGCCAGCGCGTTGCCGGTGAGCGTGCCGCCCACGCCGCTCACGTCGACCGAGGTGGACTGCAGCACCGGAGCGAGCCGCTCGGCGATCGCCGTGGTCATGCCGTAAGCCGCGGCGGGCATGCCGCCGCCGATGGTCTTGCCGATGACGAAGAAGTCGGGCTCGAGACCCCATGCAGCGGTCGCGCCACCGGGGCCGACGCAGATCGTGTGCGTCTCGTCGATGACGAGCAGCGTTTCGTGCTCTCGGGTGAGACGGCGCAGCGCCTCGTGGAACCCGGGCTCGGGCAGCACGATGCCGATGTTGGTGAGCGCTGGTTCAGCGAGCACGCACGCGATGTCGTCGTCGGCGAGCGCTGCCTCGAGCGCGGCGACGTCGTTGAAGGGAACCACCACGGTGGTGAGCGATGGGTCGATCTGGGGCCCGATGGTGCCGGGGCGCACGATGGTGCTGCCATCGGGTGCGGCGATCACCAGCGCCTCGTCGACACTGCCGTGATAGCACCAATCGAACACCAGCACCTTCCGACGACCGGTCAACTGGCGGGCGAATCGCAACACGAACCGGTTGGCATCGGTGGCGGTCATCGCCATCTGCCAGACGGGCAGGCCGAAGCGGGCGGCCAGGAGCTCGGCGGCCACGACGGCGTCCTCGGTGGGCAGCATGGTGGTGATGCCGCGGGTGGCCTGGCGCCGGAGGGCGTCGGTCACCTGCGGGAGGCTGTGACCGGTCATGGCGCCGGTGTCACCCATGGCGAAGTCGATGTAGCGGTGGCCGTCGACGTCGGTGAGCCACTGCCCCTGGGCGCTCGCGAAGAAGATCGGCTCGCCCCC
>JBJTXX010000292.1:0-523 GCA_046082485.1 Actinomycetota bacterium | reverse complement strand
CCACGCTCGGCACCCGGTGGGGCCTGTCCGCCGACCACCGCCTCGATTGGGGCCTTCCCCAGCACGTGGAGACCGGCACGTGGTCGGCGATGGTCGACCGCCTGATGGCGGGCACCGCCATGCCGGCCCCCTCGCCGCGGGTCGGCCTCGGCGACACGCCGCCGCACGACGACATGGGCGCTGATGAAGTGCAGTTGGCCGGCACGGTCGCCGACCTGCTGTGCCGCCTCACCGACCTGCATGCGCAGGTGCACCAGGCCAAGCCCATCGCGGAGTGGGCGTCGGTGCTGCACGGCGCCATCGACGATTTCTGCGCCTTCGACCCGAAGGAGCCGTGGCGCCGGCACAGGGTGCACCGCCAGGTCGAACAGTTGCTGCAGTCCGCCCAGTCGTCGGCCACGTCGCCCGACACGTGCGAGGTGCCGCTCACCCTCGCCGAGGTGAAGTCCGCGCTCAACAGCGTGCTGCAGGATTCCCCCGGCAGGCTGTCGTTGCGCAGCGGCGCCGTCACGGTCAGTTCCTT
>JBJTXX010000291.1:0-1401 GCA_046082485.1 Actinomycetota bacterium | reverse complement strand
GGTGGCGGCGGTGTTCTCCGTGGGCGGTTCGGTGACCGAGTTCGACCCCGTGCAACTGGCCGATGTGCAGACGGCCTTCGCGATGACGGTGCACAAGAGCCAAGGCTCGGAGTACCCCACGGTGGTGTTCGTGCTGCCGCCGGCCACGTCGCCGCTGGCGACCCGCGAACTCGTCTACACCGGCGCCACCCGCGCCCGCGACCACCTGGTGCTGGTGGGCGACGACGCAGCGCTGCAGCAGGCGCTGTCGGTGCGTGCACTGCGGATGACGGGCCTCACCGACGCCCTCCGCTGAGGCCCCGCTCGCACCCACGTCACGCGGCGAGGGGTTCAGCGCGTTGAGGGGGGTCATGAACAACTCCAGTGACACGAACCCCAGTCCCATCCACACCACCGATGCCGAAACCGAGGGCACCCCGGCCCTGCCTTCGCTGACCGACCAATTGATCGAGGCCATCAACGAGCTGACCGGTGCCACGTTCCGCCGTGCGAATCGCGCCGAGCGACGCTCGGGTCGGGCGATCACGGTGATCTTCGGCAACCCGGAGCCCGAACCGACGTCCAGCTGGGACACCCTCAGCAAGCAGGCCGACATCATCCGGCTCATCGACGAGCGTGGTATGGCGTACGAGATCCGGATGCCCGATCTCATCGACCGTTGCATCATCGAGAAGGTGCACGATCCGCGCTACGTGCAGGCGATCATCGACGGCGAGCCGCGCCACCTGGCCAACTCGGGTCTCGGCTGGGACCCCGGCCGCTACATGGAGGTGCTCATCTCCACCTCGGCCGTCGTGGCCGCGGTGCAGCACGCACTGGCGAACCGCACGAACGCAGGCTGCACCTCCAGCGGGCTGCACCACGCCAAGGCGGGCATGGGTGACGGGTTCTGCACTTTCAACGGTCTGGCCATCGCCGCCATCGAGGCGTTGCAGGCCGGGGCGAAGCGGGTGCTGATCCTCGATCTCGACGCCCACTGCGGCGGCGGCACGGCACAGCTGATCGCCGGCGTGAAGGGCATCGAGCAGGTCGACGTCTCGGTCAGTTCCTTCGACCAGTACGTCAACACCCCGAACGCGACGCGCTACATGGCCCGCGGCGACAACTACCTCGAGGTCGTCGACGACGCGCTCGCGGCCGTCATCGACCCCGAGTCGATCGACGTCGTGATCTACAACGCCGGGATGGACCCGCACGAGCGGGCTGGCGGTGTGAGCGGTATCGACTCCCAGGTGCTGGCCGAGCGCGAGCGGAAAGTCTTCGAGTGGGCGAACAGCCGCGGCATTCCCGTGGCCTTCACCCTGGCGGGGGGCTACACCCACGGGGTCACGGCCGACGAACTGGCCGAGCTGCACCTGGCGACCTTCGAGGCCAGTCACGCGTCGGCCCCGATCGCGCGTT
>JBJTXX010000290.1:0-8310 GCA_046082485.1 Actinomycetota bacterium | reverse complement strand
CACCACCTCGCCGTCGACCGCCGAGGTGGTGCTACAACTCGACCCGGGCGATCCAGAGACCGGGCGCCTCGAGTTCGGCAGGGGTCGGCAACGCGTCGGGCCGCCCCATCAGGCGGGTGAGGCCGGCTTCGCCGACACGGTCGACCACGCCCGCCGCGAAGGTCTTGCCGCGCTGCACCTGTTCGTTGCTGAGGTGCAGGCCGAGCAGACGGTGCACGAACATCTCGTCGGCGCCGGCCTCCACGCGGCGGCGCCGCACCGCCTCGGCGATGCGCAACGCGTTGCCGCCGATCACGCGGACCGACACCGAGTCGACGAGGTAGTCGACGCATCCGACGACGGCAGCGGTCGCCGCATCGAGCCGTGGCGCGAGCAGCGCTTGCTCGGCCGACTGGACTGCGCCGAGCAAGAGCGCCGGGTCGCCGAACAGTTGCTGTACGGCCAGCATCGGGTCCGCGCCCTCGTCGACACCGATCGAGCCAAGCCGCTCGGCCAACGCGCTCGGGTCGGGGCGGAAGGCGCCGACGTGCGTGCGCACCAGGTCGGCGAACTGGGTGCGCAGGGTCGAGATGCCCAGGAGCGTGTGGCCGACCAGTTCCTGGGCCAGCACCCACAGGCGCATCTCGTCCACCGGCAGGCTCCAGTCGTCGGCGAAGGCATCGATGTTCGCGGGAACCACCAGGAGCGCGGCGTCGTCGCGGGGGATGGGCAGGTCGTACTGGCCGAACGTGCGCGCCGCCATGCGGCCCACCATCGAGCCGATGGCCATACCCATCATGCTCGGCGCCATCATCTGGCTGAGGTTGGCCATCATGGCCATCATCGGGTCGGTCGGCGCCTCGACGTCGGTGCCAGCGTCGCGGCGGCCCAGCGACACCGCCAGTTCCGTGAACAGTGGGCGGTAGGCCTCGAGTGTGCGTCGGGCCCATTCCCCGCGCCCCACCGAGGTGATCTCGGGGAACATCGTGTCGGTGCCGGCGATGTCGTGCACGTGCAGTTCGAGAATGCGCGCCAGTTCCTGCAGACGCATCCGCACGGCTGGGTCGGGGTTCCCCTCGCTGGCGCCGCCGGTCGCGGCCATTGCTGCGAACTGGCGGGCAGCGTCCCAGTTCAGCGGGCCCTGTGAGCCGAGCAATTTCGCGAACTCGCCGAACATCGGCAGACCGGCGAACGGGTTGTCGCCCGAGCCAGCGGGGAAGTCGCCCTCAGCCATGCGCCGAAGCCTACGGCGGCGCCAGCGGGTAGCGTCGTCGCTGATGGCCCGCCGTTCCGCACCCGCCACAGCGCAGCAGGGCCCCACCGTGGTGGTGCCCGTGTGGGTGTCGCAGTCCGGTGGTGGCCTGGGAACGCGGGTGGCCCGTTTGTTCGCGGCAAGCGAAGGCCTACGCGCCGGTGACGCCGCCGAGGCCGAGGTGTTGGTGTGGCTGAGCGCGCACGACGCAGACCTCTTGGCCAGCCGTCGCGAGAGCGCACTCGACGGTCTGGCGGCGGCGTTGGCCGATTGCGGTGCAGCGACACACGTGGTGTTGGTGAGTTCGGCGATGGTCTACGGGGCCTGGGCGAACAACCCGGTCCCGCTCACCGAGGACGCGCCGCTGCGTCCGGATGTCGACTTCGTCTACGCACGGCAGTTGGGTGCTGCCGAGCAACTCGTCGACGAATGGCGTCGTGGCGCAGTCGGTCGCACCTGCACCGTGCTGCGACCGGCCATCTCGATGGCGGCCGACGGGACCAGCGGGCTGGCGGTGGCCCTCGCAGCCGGTATGGGGCAGCGGGTCGGCGAGGACGACCCACCGGCCCAGTTCCTGCACCTCGACGACCTCGCTCGCGCCGTTGAACTTGGCGCGACCGACCGACTCGACGGTGTGTACAACGTCTCACCCGACGGCTGGATCCCCGGCGAGCGCGTGCGTGCCCTAGCGGGTGCGGTGCCGAGGGTGAAACTGCCCGACCGGGTGAACGAGGTCGTGACCTCGCTGCGGTGGCGGTTCCAGCGTGGCCCCATCCCGCCCGGTCTGCGCAGTTACACCCGTTGGCCGTGGCTGGTGGCGAACGACCGCCTCAAGGCGGCGGGCTGGCAACCCACGGTCACCAACGAGCAGGCGTACGTGGAAGGCACCGAGGCCAAGTGGTGGACGCTCGTGTCGCCGAAGCGCCGACAGGAGATCGCCCTCGGCGGACTCGTGGTCGGGTTGCTGGCCGCAGCGATCACCACGGTGGTGACGGTGCGCAGGGCGCGCCGCCGTCACGGGTGACTCACACGCGGGGGCGTGGCTCGCCGAGCACGACCTCGTGACGCACGCGTTCGCCGCCACGCTCGACGATCACCGCGACGGTGTCGCCCGGCGCGTGCCCGGCCAGCACCACCCCCACGGCGATGGCGTCGCACACCGGGGCGTGGTCGACGGAGATGATCACGTCGCCCGGTTGCAGGCCAGCGACAGCGGCTGGCCCCTCCGGGTCGAGGGACGCGATCGTGGGTGCTGCGGCTGCGTCGGCGGCCATCGTGACACCCATCCACACCCGATCCGAGGCCAGCGATGCCACGGCGGCACGCAGCGCGTCGAGACCGTCGACCGGCACCAACTCGGGCCCCGACTCGCGCCACAGCAGCAGCGCCACCAACTGACCGCGTTGGTTGACGACCGGGGTGCCGTTGTGCAGCTCCTGCAGCGCGGCGAACGGCGCGAGGTCGACGCCACCGTCGGGACCGACCGCGGACGACACGGCAGGCTGGTCCATCAGCGACAGGGTGTCGCCCGGCTCGATGGGTGCTGCGTCGAGCACACGGCCCTGCTGGGCGTCGTGGCGCAGCACCACCAGACCCGTGGCGGCGTCGAGCAACAGCACCTCGGCCCACTGCCACCCGTCGGCATCACGAACCATGACCGAACCACCGGCGACGGCCTCCGGCACCGCGAGCGTCAACAGCAGGCCCGTGTCATCGACCGGCACGGCAACCGATGAGCGCTGGGGCTCGCCCGCAGGAACCTCACCGGCGATCGGAACGACGTACGTCGGAGTCGGGCCGGTCGGTGCCGTGGTCGGCGCCGGGGTGTGCGGCGCGACCGTCGAAGTGGGTGTGGGGGCGAGCGATGCGGTGGAGGGCGGGCCGGCGGTGACGGTGGACCGCACGCTCACCACTGCGCTGCGGCCGGCGTGGGTGGGCAGCAGCGTCCAGAGCACTGCCAACGCCAGCGCGCCGCCCACGGCGCTGGTGATCGCGCCGAGTCGACCGCCCAGCGCCAAGGGGGGCTCGCTCGTCGCCCAGGCGTGTGCGCCGATCTCGCTGGGGTGCCGCCAAGCGCGTTCGTGGGCGGGTACGGGTGCCGCGGGGTACAGCTCTCCGTTGTCGCTCTCGCTCCGCTCCACGAGAGAGGGAGGTTAGTGATGCACGTGCCGCGAGTGGCGTCGCGCGTCGGCATGCGGAGCCACCTGCGCTGACAGGCAGCGGACGGCTAACCTTCGCCACTGTGCAGCCTCCCGCTCTCGGCGATTCGTGGTTCGGTGTCACCGACGACGTGCTGCCGGTGGCGACCGTCTACGACTGGTGCGTTCGGCCGGGCTGCGGCGCGGTGGTGCTGTTCAGCGGCACGGTGCGCGATCACGCGGCCGACGATTCCGGCGTGATGCGGCCCGACGTGCAGCACCTCACCTACGAGGCCTACGAGGAACAGGTGGTTCCCGCGTTCAGGGCCATCGAGACCGAGTTGCGCAGCCGTTGGCCGCGCACCGGGCGCGTGGCCCTGTTGCACCGACTGGGCCGCCTGGAGGTCACCGACAGTTCGGTGATCGCGTGCGTGAGCGCACCGCACCGTCCCGAGGCGTTCGAGGCGGCGCGGTTCGCGATCGATGCACTGAAGGCGAGCGCCCCGATCTGGAAGCACGAGGTGTGGGCCGACGGCGCGGCATGGGGCGCTGGCGCGCACGACATCGTGCCGCCCGCTGCGGTGCCGACCGCGGGCGGTGGCGACGCATCGTGATCTGGGTGCTCATCGGACTCGCCGTCATCGCCACCGCAGCCGTGTGGCTGGTGGTGACCCGCCCGTCGAAGCAGGATTCCGGAGTCGCCGACTTCCGTCGCCACATCGATGCCCTGTCGCCGGAGGCGCGTCGCAAGGTCATCGACAGGGCGCGGCCTCCGCGGCCCGACGAAGGGAACGACTGATCCATGGCCCGCGACCTCGCGATCGACCTCGGCACCGCCAACACGCTGGTCTACATGAAGGGCCGCGGCATCGTGCTGAACGAGCCGTCGGTGATCGCCCTCAACCGGCAGACCGGTGAAGTGCTGGCGACCGGCCGTGAGGCGTGGCAGATGATCGGGCGCACCCCCGGCTACATCGTGGCAGTGCGCCCACTGCGCGGTGGCGCCATCACCGACTTCGAGATCACCGAACGCATGATTCGACTGCTGCTGCAGCGCGTCGGCGTGAGCCGGTTCACCCGCCCGAAGGTGGTGAACTGCGTGCCCTCCGCCATCACCGAGGTGGAACGGCGTGCGGTCACCGACGCTGCGCGTCGTGCCGGCGCCGCCGATGCACAGTTGATCGAGCAGCCGATGGCAGCCGCCATCGGCGCCGAACTTCCGATCGACGAACCGGTCGGCAACATGGTGATCGACATCGGCGGTGGCACCAGCGAGACCGCGGTCATCAGTCTCGGTGGTGTGGTGGCACTCGAGGCCGTGCGGGTCGGCAGTTTCGACATCGACGCCGCCATTCAGGCATACGTGCGCCGCGAGCACGGCATCGCCATCGGCGAACGCACCGCCGAGGAAGTGAAGGTGGCCATCGGTTCGGCCGCACCCACCGACGACGAGAGCGAGGCCGAGGTGAAGGGCCGCGACCTCATGACCGGCCTGCCCAAGACCGTGGTGCTGACACCCGAGGAGATCCGGTTCGCGATCGAGGACCCCGTGAGCAGCATCGTGGCATCGGTGGTGCGCTGCCTCGCGAAGGCACCGCCGGAACTGGCCCAGGACTTCCTGGTGCGCGGCATGTACCTCGTGGGTGGTGGCGGCCTGCTGCGTGGCCTCGCCCAACGCATCGAGCGAGAGACGCAGGTGCCGGTGAAGATGTCGAGCGTGCCGCTCGAGGCGGTGGTGCTGGGCGCCGGACACTGCATCGAGAACTACGACGCGCTGAAGAGGATGTTCATGGGCGCCCGCCGCCCGTGAAGTCGCTGCGCGACACCACCCACGCACTCGACGCGGGCCTGGCCCGCATTCGGCAGCAGTACGGCGTGCCCGAGGGGTTCCCCGATGAGGTGCTGTCGGCGGCCCACGAGGCCGCCCGCCGTCCGCTCGACGGGCACGTCGATCGCACCTCGGTGCCGTTCGTGACCCTCGACCCTGCCGCGAGCACCGACCTCGACCAGGCGTTCGCGATCAGCCGGTCCGGTAGCGACCTGGTGCTGCACTACGCGATCGTCGACGTGGCGTGGTTCGTCGACGACGGGGACCCCGTCGACCGTGAGGCATGGCGGCGTGGCACCTCGCTGTACCTTCCCGATGGCCGCGAACCGCTGTACCCGCCCGTGCTCGCGGAGGGTGCGGCCAGCCTGCTGCCCGACGGCCCGCGCCCGGCGGTGGTGTTCCACGTGCGACTCGACCCGCAGGGCAGGCCGACGCTGGACGGTGTCGAACGCGCCGTCATCCGGAGTCGGGCGAAGTTGGGCTACGAGACCGTGCGGCCCGACGAACTGCCGGATGGTTTCGGTGAGTTCGCCGACAGGGTGCGTGCCGCGGAGGACGCCCGTGGCGCCGGCAGGGTGGACCCACCGGAGCAAGTCGTGGAGCGCGACGGGCAGGGCTATCGGTTGTCGTTCCGGCCACGGCAGCCCAGCGAGTGGCAGAACTCGACGCTGTCGGCGAGCACCAACATCGCCGTGGCCGAGGCGTTGCAGCAGGCCGGCACCGGTCTGTTCCGCGTGATGCCCGAACCGGACGGCAAGGCGGTGCTGCGACTGCGTCACACGGCTCATGCCCTCGGCATGCAGTGGCCCAAGCACGAACCTCTCGACGAGTACGTGCGCACGCTCGACAGCGGTGATGCCCGGCACGCGGCCTTCATGCTGGCTGTTCGTCGGGCGGGCGGTGGTGCCTCCTACGCGCCCTACCGAGAGGGTGTGGTGCCGTGGCATGCCGCCCTGGCAGCCACCTACGTGCACGCCACCGCACCGCTGCGCCGCCTGGCGGACCGCTACGTGGTGCAGGCCGCGCTTGCGGTGGCCAACGGGCATGCGGTGCCCGACCACGTGCAGGCGGCGCTGCCGAACCTGCCCGATGCGATGGCAGCCGCTGCTGCCCAGTCGGGTCATGTGGACCGCGCGGTGGTGGACCTCGCCGAGGCGGTGCTGCTGCAGGGCCACGAGGGTCACACGTTCAAGGCGGTGGTGGTGGAGGACGACGACGAGGTCAGCCGCATCCAGCTGGTCGACGTCGCCGTCGTGGCCAAGGTGAAGGCCAAGCACCTGCATCCGGGCGACGAGTGCCGGGTGAAGCTGTTGAGCGCCGACCCGGAGCGCCGGGAGGTGCGTTTCGAACGCGTCGCCTGACCGGTGACCGCTCGGTCAGGCCGGTGAGATGCGCACCAGCGCTCCGCCGAGGTAGCCGAGCACGTACAGCTCGCCGTCGGCACCGCGCAGCACGGCGGCGGCGCCGGGCACATTGCCGAGCTCGAGACGTTCGTCGCCGCGCAGCGCCCACACCTTGCCGCTGCAGAAGTCGGCGAACACGTACCAGCCCTGCAGCGCGGGAATCGCACTGCCGCGGTACACGGCGCCGCCGCTGACCGAACAGCCGTCGTCGCCGTGCGCGTACTCGAACACGGGCGCGGTGGCGCCATCGGGGGACTGGTCGTCGTTGAACCGGTGGTTGCCCTCCCATGCCGACCAACCGAAATTCACCCCACGCCCACCGCCAGCCGCGGCAGGTGCATGGTTGACCTCCTCCCACAGGTTCTGGCCGACGTCGGCGATCCACAAGTCGCCGTTCGCCGGGTCGAACGAGAACCGCCACGGGTTGCGCAGGCCGGTCGACCACACCTCGGGTCGCCCTGCGCCGTCGGATGCGCCGCTGTCGCCGAACGGGTTGTCCGCCGGAAGGCCGTACGGGCTGCTGCCCGTCGACACGGGATCGATGCGCAGCAACTTGCCGAGCAGGTCGGCCGGGTCGAGTGCCCGGCGGTCGGGGTCGTTCGCCGCGCCACCGTCCCCGGTGCCGATGTAGAGCAAGCCGTCGGGCCCGAACACCACTCCACCGCCGTTGTGGTTGGGGAACGGCTGCTCGATCTCGATCACCGTGCGTGCGGTGGCTTCGTCGAGGTCTCCGCCGTCGCCGACTGCGTACTCCGCCACGGTGGTGGTGCCGTCGGGGGCGGTGTAGTTCACGTAGGCGAGGGGTTGCGTGGGGTGGAACGCCATGCCGAGCAGGCCCTGTTCCCCGCCGTACGCGATGCGATCGGTGATGTCGAGCACGGGCGACCCGACGGTGCTGTCGCGCACGGGCACGACGGTGCCGCTCTGCTGGACGACGTAGAGGGTGTCGTCGCCCGGTCGCACCGCGAGGTCGACCGGTGCATCGAGGCCCTCGAGCACGGTCGTGAGCCGCACCATGTCGGCCGTGAAGTCGACAGCAGGTGCGCCACTGGTGTCCGGTGCCACGGTGTCGGGTGCCACGGTGTCGGGTGCAGGCGTGGTCGACGGAATGGTGCCCGGCGCTGCCGTCGTGGCGGGTGACGATGCGTCGCCCCCGCAGGCCGACAGCACGATGCCGAGCGCCACGAGCGGCACGAGTCGCCGCTTCACGGCCGCCCCAGCCGAACCAGGCCCTCTTGCACCACGCTCACCGCGAGGGTGCCGTCGGAGGTGTAGATCGCCCCGCCGGCCAGGCCGCGCCCGGCGCCGGTGCTGATGGGGTGCTGGTCGTAGAGCAGCCACTCGTCGGCGCGGAACGGGCGGTGGAACCACATCGCATGGTCGAGGCTCGCCATCTGAATGCCCGGTGTGTCCCAACTCATGCCGAGCGGCAGCACGGTGGTGTCGAGCAGGGTCATGTCGCTCGCGTAGGTGGCGATGCAGGCGTGCAGAGTGGGGTCGTCGGGTAGCACCCCGTCGGCGCGCAGCCACACCCGCTGGCCGAGCGACGGCGTGCCCTGGCGGCTGAACGGGTCGCCGTCGATGTAGCGGGTGTCGATCGGGCGCGGCCGGTCGTACCACGCGCCCATCCGCTCGCGGTAGGGCGCCATGCGGGTCTTGAAGTCGGGCAGCGTGTCGGCGGCGGGAACACCGACGGGGAACGGGATCTGG
>JBJTXX010000289.1:0-9497 GCA_046082485.1 Actinomycetota bacterium | reverse complement strand
GTCGGCGGCGGCTTCGTCGTAGGCGATCGCCGACAGCGCCTGCATCTCCTGAGCCCGGGTGAACGCGGAGGCCGACGAGAACAACGGGCTGAGCTGCTGGTCGCCTGCGCCGACGAAGCGGTTCACCGCGATGTTGTTGAGCGTCTCCTGCAACTGGTCGTACTGGGCCTTCCCGGCGTCGACCTTGGCCTGTGACTGGGCCATCTCGCCGGCGAGGGCATCCTGCTCGTCGACCACTGCGCCGTAGCTCTCGTCGATCTGGGCGATCTGGTCGTGCAGGTTGGCGAGTTCGCGCGCCAGTTGCTCGACCTTGCGCTTCTGGTCGGCGGCGGTGTCGGCGTGCGCCGCTGGGGCGCCGAAGGAGGTGGCCGACAGCGCCAGCGCCAGGGTCAGCGCGAGCGCGTGGGGGGTTCGGCGCACCCGATTCATGACGGACAGGTTAGCAATGTGACAGTTGTGTTGCGATGCACGGCGCGACCTCAGTGTTCCCGGCTCATGTCAGCAGCGGCACCAGCACGGCGGCCATGAACGGGGCGAGGTACCTCGACATGGTGGCGGAGACATGGTTGTTGTCGCGCCACATCAGGATGTTGCCGAGCACGACCGGGCAGAACGACGTGCCGCACACCCAGTTCGTGACCGAGACGAAGTTGCCGTCGTACTCGGCGGCGATCTGGCGCTCGAGGTCGAGTCGCGACCTGTTGACGCCATCGGCCCGGGTCTGGCCGCAGTAGTGCAGGTTGCCGGGCACCTTCAGCACGCAGTTCGGCACCTGGTGGGCCGGCAGGGGGGTGTCGCCGATGATCAGCAATTGCTTCGCCGATGGCCGCATGGCGTCGAGCGTGGCCGTCAACCCGCGGCGCCACACCGCATCGTTGTCCTGCCCCACGTCGCTGCCACCCGGGGTGTACGAGGTCGAGCCGACGATCAACAGGTCGGGCTGGATCTGCTGCACCCTGGAGATCACCTGCTGGCGCCACGAGACGCACTCCGGGTCCAGCCACTGACGTTCGATCCTCACATCCGCCGAGGGGCAGCCTGCCTTCACGAAGACCTCGAGCCGCCAATGGCGGTCGATGGCCACGGCCTCGATGGCCGGGAACCACTGTGCGGCGTGGGAGTCGCCGAACAGCACGACCTTGGTGTCGCTGTCCACGGCCGCGTACACGCAGTCGAGCGGAGTGGGGTCGCCGTCGCGCAGGAAGCAGCCGTCCTTGTACGGCATCGGCACGTCGGCGAACTTGGCCTCGGAGGGGTGCGGGGTGATGTTCTTCGGCATCCGCGTGACGTTGGCGTCGGACTCGTCGAGCGCCGAGCGCTGGGCGGCCTCGAGTTCGTCGAGCGATTGCACGGGAATCTGGGGCGCGAGCGTGGTGGTCGGCCCCGCGGAGGTGGTCGAACCGGCTGGGTCGCTGGCGGCCGTCGTCGTGCCCTCCACGGTCGTTGGGGTGCCGCCCACCTGTCCGGGCAGCGTGGGGGCGGCCACCACCGTGCCACCACCATCGAACTGGCGCGGCAGGTGCACCGCCAACGCACCCGCCAGCAGACCAACGGCGACCAGCGCGCCACCGAGGGCAAGGCTGGGTCGGGGGGCGCGGGTCAGACGTGGATGGTGGCGGACGGGGTTCTCGAGGAACCGATACGACAACGCGGCGAGACCGACGGCGACCAGCAGCACCAGGCCGCGGGCCGGGGCCGACAGCGGACCCCATTGCTCGCCGGCCAGCACGAGCAGCGGCCAGTGCCACAGGTAGATGCCGTACGAGCGCTGCCCCACCCAGATCATGGGTGCAGTGCCGAGCAGCTTTGCCGGGCCGACCTGCTGGCGCACCGTGGAGGCGCCCACCACCACGACGGTGGCCAACACGGGCACCACGGCCGTCCAGCCGAGCGGCGCCGTGTCCTCGTAGGTCACCATGCAGGAGAGCACGACCACCAGCGATGCCCATGAGGCGATCGCCCGGGTGCGCCACGGGATGCGGGTGGCGAACCCGCCGGCCATCGCCAGCAGCCCACCGGCGATCAACTCCCACGCGCGGGTCGGCAGCAGGAAGAACGACTGGGTGAAGGCCCACTCGCTGAACCAGACGTACGCGAGCAGCGACTGCAGGCCGAAGGCGCCCATCACGAACATCGCGTACTGCCGCTGGCGCCACCGCACCTTGGACAGGGCGAACACGAGGAACGGCCACACCACGTAGAACTGCTCCTCGACGGCGAGGGACCAGAAGTGCAGCAGCGGACTGGCCGTGCTCTGCGCCGCGGCGTAGGTGTCGCCGAAGGCGAACTTGATGTTGACGATGAAGGCGCTCGCCCACGTCGCATCGCTGCCCACCGAGACCTGCTGCAGCGGGTCGAGCACGAAGCGACCAAGGACGAGCGTGGCGACGAGCACCGTGGCAGAGGCCGGCAGGAGCCGGCGGGCCCGCCTCGCCCAGAAGTTCGGCAGGCCCCGGGCGCCCTCGGCGAGGAGTTCCTTCATCAGCAGCGCCGTGATGAGATAGCCCGAGAGCACGAAGAACACGTCGACGCCGAGGAATCCGCCACCCGAAGGGCCGAGGTGGGCGTGGTACAGCAGCACCGAGACGACGGCGAGCGCGCGCAGACCCTCGATGTCGGGCCGGAAACCGGTCGGCAGCGATTCGGAGAGGGACTGCTGCCGGGCGGCGGGGGAGGAGACCGTCGTCATGGGAGGGTGTGCTGCCGGGTGTCAGCCGTGTGGCTGCGGACCGGAATCCGATGGTAACCCTGCACCCCGTGCCGACCGCAGCACCCCCAGCACCGCGGCCGCCGCCTCGGTGTGCAGCAGCGACTCGGCGGCCACCGGCAACCGGCGGCGCCAATTCGCGGTGTCGGGCCCGCTGGTGCCCGGGTGGTTGGGCCGTTCCGGGGTGCCGGCGAGGTCGTCGGTGGTGGCCAGCACCAGCTGTGCCGGACTCGCGGCCACGGCAGCGTGCACGGCGTGCAGCGCCTCGGCGGAATCGGCGTCGGCAGCGATGCCACGCAACGCCTCCAACATCTCGTTGCTGCCGTCGAGCCCGGATCGCACGCCTTCCACCGTGGGGAGGTCGTGCGTGGTGACGGTGGCCAGGTTGGTGCGGCCCCACTCGGCGGTCGCCTGGTCGAACCACCAGACCTTGGTGCCGAGGATGCCGCTCGCCGACAGGGCCTCGCGCACCCCGGCCTCGACGGTGCCGAGGTCCTCGCCCACGACGAACGCGTCGGCCCGCACCGCCTCGATGCGCAGGATCGACAGCAGTTCGTCGGCCGCCAAGCGCACGTAGGCGCCCTCAGCAGGGCTTCCGCCCGCGGGCACCCAGTACTGGCGGAACAGGCCCATGGCGTGGTCGATGCGCAGCCCGCCCATGTGGCGGAACGCGGCCCGCACCATCGAGATGAAGGGTGCGTAGCCCGCGGCCCGCAGCCGCCAGGGAACGAACGGGGGCAGACCCCAGTCCTGCCCGGCGGCGTTGAACGGGTCGGGTGGGGCGCCGACGCTGGCGCCGAGTGCCATCGAGTCCTGGTGCAGCCACGCATCCGCGCCGTCGGCGGCACAGCCCACGGCGAGGTCGCCGATCAGCATCAGGCCAGCGCCCGCCGAGGCGGCCGAGAGTTCGCGGTCGGCGAGCCACTGCAGCCAGGCGTGGAACTCGCTCGACTCGGCGAGGGCGTGGTCGTGGGTGGGAAGGTCCTGAAGCCGGGGGGAGTCCGGATGACGGAAACCCTCCGGCCAGTTCCGCCATGCCGGCCCGAAGCGATCGGCCAACGCGTTCCAGAGCGCGAACTGCCACAGTTCGGTGCCCTGCGCCCGCGCCCAACCGCGCCACTCGGTGCCGTGGCGCTCGACGTGGAAGCGTTGGGCGAGCGCGCGTCGCTTGGCAGCCCACACCTGATCGCGGTCGATCATCCCGCCCGGCTTGCCGGCGAGGCCTTCCGGCGGGTCACCGGGCATGGGGATGTGCAGCGGGTTCAGCCAGCGCCGCGAACTCGGGAAGTAGGGGCTCGGTTCCTGCGGCATGGTGGGTGCGGGGGCGTGCAGGGGGCTGAGCAGCAGCGCCACGGCTCCTTGCGCGGCGAGGTCCTGCCCCAGTCGCCTCACGTCCGCGAGGTCGCCGATTCCCCACCCGTCCTCACGCCAGAGTGAGTAGACCTGCGCGGCGACGCCCCAGCCGGTCGGGGCCGCCGGGCAGCGAGTGGGCGCCACCACCAGCAGGGTCTCGGGGCCACCGTCGACCGGTTGCAGACGGTGGTAGCCGATCGGCAGCGCGCCCGGCAACGCGTCGAACTCACCGAGATCGGTGTGGTCCTCCAGCACCAGACGGCACCGGCCGAGCAGCGGGTGTCGTTCCCCCTCGCCCACGAACCACAGCGGGCCAGACGGCTGCGGTTCGCCCATGAGTGCCCGCAGGGCCTTGCGGGTGGCCGGTGGCGTGGGGTGCCAGTTGCCCTCCACGTCGTGGAAGCCGTCGGCGATGCCCCACTCGTCGTGCACGAACCCATTGTGCCCGCATCGGCCCTCGCCCGCGGGCCGATTCCTAGACTCTGACCGTGGCCTCGTGGTTGGTGCAGCGCAGACTCCGTCGGAACGTGGCCCTCCTTCGGGCAGCGCGCGAGGACCTGGCCGTGTCCGAGGAGCAGACGTTGTACCTCGACGAGGGTGGGGCGGACCTCGAGTCGATGGAGCGCCACCGTGCGGTGCTGCGACGGCGCATCGCCGACCTGCAGGCCGAACAGGACCGATTGCTCGACCAATTCGGTGGGGGTTAGGCCGGTGACCTGCCAGAATGGGCAGGTCAGGAAAGGAAGAGGCCGATGACGATCCGAGTGGTGATCGCCGAAGACGAAGCCATCATCCGCCTCGACCTGCGCGAGACCCTCGAGGAAGAGGGCTACGAGGTCGTGGGCGAGACCGGCCGCGGCGACCGTGCGGTGGAACTGGTGCGCGAACTGAAGCCCGACCTCGCGATCCTCGACATCAAGATGCCGCACATGGACGGCCTCGAGGCCGCCAAGTTGATCGGCCAGGAACGGATCTGCGGCGTCTTGATGCTCACCGCATTCAGCCAGCGCGAGGTCGTGGAGGACGCCCGTGATGCGGGTGCGCTCGCCTATCTCGTCAAGCCGTACCAGAAGAGCGACCTCATCCCGGCCATCGAGGTGGCCATCGGCCGGTTCCGCGAGCTGCAGCAGTTGTCGGGCGAGGTCGATGCACTCGGCGAGCAACTCGAGGCGCGCAAGGTGATCGACCGGGCCAAGGGCATTCTCATCGACGAGTGCGGCCTGAAGGAGAACGAGGCGTTCTCCTTCATCCAGCGCACGGCGATGAGCGAGCGCAGCCGCATGCGCGAGGTGGCCGAACGGGTGCTCGACGGCTCGTTGCGCCCGTGAAACTGCTGCTCCTCGACGGCAACTCGCTCACGTACAGGGCATTCTTCGCGCTGCCCACCGACATGGCCACCGCCTCCGGGCAGGTCACGAACGCGGTGTTCGGCTTCACCTCGATGTTCATCTACATGGTGAAGGACCAGAAGCCCGACGGGATCATGGTGGCCTTCGATCGGTCCGAGCCCACGTTCCGGCACGAGGCCAACCCGCTGTACAAGGCGCAGCGCGAGTCCGCGCCCGACATCCTGCGCCAGCAGATGGGCCTCGTTCGTGAGGTGTTGGCGGCGTTGAACGTGACGGTGGCCGACCTCGCGGGCTGGGAAGCCGACGACATCCTCGCCACGGTCTCCGAGCGCGCCAAGCAGGCGGGCCACGACGTGGTGATCGTCACGGGCGACCGCGACAGCTATCAACTGGTCAGCGACCCGCACGTGAAGGTGCTGTACAACAAGCGCGGCGTCAGCGACTACGCGCTCTACGACGAGGCCGGCATCCTCGAGAAGACAGGTGTCACCCCGGCGCTCTACCCGCAGTACGCGGCGATGCGCGGCGACCCCAGCGACAACCTCGAGGGCATCCCCGGCGTGGGGGAGAAGACCGCAGCGAAACTGCTGAACCAGTACGGCAGCCTCGACGGCATCTTCGCCCACGCCCACGAACAGACCCCCAAGCTGAGTGCCGCCCTGATCGAGCACGAGCAGCGGGCGAGGGCGAACCTCGATCTCATGACGCTGCGTCGCGAGGCCCCTGTCGAGGTGGACCTCGACGATCTCGGCGTTCGGCCGAACGACACCGAATTGAAGCGCCTGTTCGACTTCCTCGAGTTCCGTGCGCTCTACGACCGGATGTACGACGCGCTCACCGTGTTCGGCGCCGAGAAGGCGGCTGACGCCACCGAGGTTCAGGTGCTCGAGGCAGAGGTCAGCGACATCGCGGATGCCCCGGCGGCCATCGCGCTGGTGGCCTCGATGCCCCAACTCGATGCGGTCGCCGCGTGGACGGGTGAACCTGGCCGCAGCAGACCCTCCGGTCTGGCCATCGTCACCGACGCGGCTGCCGCGGAGGTTGCATGGGTTCCGGCCTCGGTGCTGTCGGAGCCGACGGTGCTGGCGACGCTGGGTGCCCACGGCGGGCTTCGCAGTCACAACGCGAAGGCACTGATGCGCTGGATGCTGGGCGCCGGTGGAACCGCGCCGGGGCTGCGGCTCGACACGGCCATCGCCGCCTATCTCATCGATCCGGCCGACAACCGTTATGCGCTCGGCGAACTGTTGCAGCGCTACACCGCGCTGCAGTTGCCGGCCACCGAGGCCGCGGCAGCAGGTCAGCTCGACTTCGGGGGTGGCCCCGACGACCGCCGCATCGCGGCCCGCGAGGCGCTGGCAGTGGCGCACCTGTCGGCTGCCCTCGAGGCAGCCCTCGACCAACAGGGAATGGCCGGGCTCTACCGCGACATCGAGAATCCGTTGGTCGAGGTGCTGGCGAAGATGGAGCACGTCGGCATCGCGGTCGACGTGGCGGAGCTGCGACGGCTGAACGAGCGGCTCACTTCTGAGGTCGAGCGTCTCGGCGCCGAGTTGCAGCGCGTGGTCGGCCGGCCGTTCAACCTGAACTCGCCCATCCAACTGCGCGAGATCCTCTACACCGAACGCGGTCTGGCGCCCGGCAAGAAGACCAAGACCGGGTATTCCACGGATGCGGCGCCGCTCGAGAAACTGCGCAACCAGTGGCCCGAGTTCATCGACCCACTGCTGGCCTACCGTGAAGTGGAGAAGCTGCGCGGCACGTACGGCACCGGTCTGCTCGCCGAGGTCGCGCCGGACGGCCGCATCCACGCCACGTTCAACCAGACCGTGGCGCGCACCGGCCGCCTCTCGAGCGACCAGCCGAACCTGCACAACATTCCCGTGCGCAGCGAGGAGGGTCGCCAGTTCCGCAAGGCGTTCGTGCCTGCCGATGGCTGCAGCCTGCTGGTGGCCGACTACAACCAGATCGAGTTGCGCTGCATCGCCCACCTCGCCCACGACCCCGGCCTGATCGACGCGTTCACCAGCGGGCAGGACATCCACAACGCGACGGCGGCCCGCGTGTTCGGCGTGGACCCGAAGTCGGTCAGCATCGAGCAGCGGTCGAAGGCGAAGATGGTCAGCTACGGGCTCGCGTACGGCATGGAGGCCTACGGCCTGGCCCAGCGCCTCTCCATCCCGGTCGACGAGGCGGCGGTCATCCTCGACGCGTACTTCGCCGCGTTCCCGAACGTGAAGGACTACATGGAGGCCACGGTGGCCGAGGCACGGGCGCGGGGCTACACCGAGACTCTCTTCGGTCGGCGGCGCCCCATTCCCGAACTGTCGAACAGCAACTTCCGCATCCGTCAGGCGGGCGAGCGGCAGGCGATGAACGCGGGCATCCAGGGCCTCGCCGCCGACATCTTCAAGGTGGCGCTGGTGCGCATCGACCACGCCCTCGCCGATGCGGCAGTGGCGAGCCGGCTGGTGCTGCAGGTGCACGACGAGGTGCTGGTGGAGGTGCCCGAGGCCGAGCGCGACGCGGTGGGCCCGTTGGTGCTGGGCATCATGCGCGACGCGGCCGAGCTTGCGGTGCCCCTCGAGGTGAACGCCGCGTGGGGCCACACGTGGGCCGAGGCGAAGTAGCGGCGTGACCGGGCATCACTGGTTCGAGCCGGTGGCCGAACACCTCGGAGCTGCCTACCTGCGCTACTCGTTCACGAAAGGAACGGTGCAGGAGGTCGACTTCCTGGTGGCCGAGTTGGGGCTGCGCCCCGGCATGCGCGTGCTCGACGTCGGCTGTGGGCCGGGTCGGCACGCGCACGAACTGGCCCGGCGCGGTGTGCTCGTGCACGGCATCGACATCAGCCAGCGCTTCATCGACCTTGCCGTGGCTTCGGCGCCCGAGGGCGCCACCTTCGAACGGCTCGACGCCCGGGAGATGGCGTTCGACGCGGGGTTCGATGCCGTGATCTGCCTGTGTCAGGGGGCCTTCGGGCTGATGACGGCCACGGGCGACGACGACCTCGTGTTCGGCCTGATGGCCCGGGCCCTGCGCCCGGGGGGTGCACTGGCCCTGAGCGCATTCAGCGCCTACTTCGTGGTGAAGTACTTCGAGGAGGCGGTCTTCGACGCGGCGACAGGTGTGAATCACGAGCACACCGAGGTGCGCGACGAGGACGGACGACCGATCGGTGTCGACCTCTGGACCGGGTGCTACACGCCGCGCGAACTGCGTCTGCTCTGTCGCCAGTCGGGCCTGCGGGTGGAGCGCATCAGCAGTGTCGAGCCCGGTGGCTACGGCCATGCGGCGCCGACGGTCGAGTCAGCGGAGTTCCTGTTGGTCGCCCGTCGGCCCTGATGCCCTTTCCGGAAGCGCCTGCTATCCTTCCCCGGTCCGGAATCCGCCGGACCTTCGACCATCCCTGTCCGAAAGCGATCGTCCCTTGTCCGATACCCAGACCCCCTCCGCCGCGACTAGTGCCTTTGGCACCTTCGATGAGGAGGGCAACTACACCCCGCGTGAGATCGTCTCCGACGACCTCGGCATGTCCTTCGCCGATGCCATCTCCGGCTCCATGGTCGACGTCGAGGACGGCCAACTCGTCCACGGCACGGTGGTGAAGGTCGACAAGGACGAAGTGCTGCTCGACATCGGCTACAAGAGCGAGGGCGTCATCCCGGCCCGCGAGCTCAGCATCCGCAACGACATCGACCCCAGCGAGATCGTCTCGATGGGTGAGCGCGTCGAGGCCCTCGTTCTCACCAAAGAGGACAAGGAAGGCCGTCTCGTCCTGTCGAAGAAGCGTGCCCAGTACGAGCGTGCGTGGGGCACCATCGAGAAGATCAAGGAAGTCGATGGCATGGTCGAGGGACCGGTCATCGAGGTCGTCAAGGGCGGCCTCATCGTGGACATCGGCCTCCGTGGCTTCCTCCCGGCATCACTCGTCGAGTTGCGCCGTGTGCGCGACCTCCAGCCGTATGTGGGCAAGGTGCTGCAGGCCAAGATCATCGAGCTCGACAAGAACCGCAACAACGTTGTGCTGTCGCGCCGTGGCTACCTCGAGGAGACCCAGCGCAAGGCTCGCGACGAGTTCCTCAACC
>JBJTXX010000288.1:0-16374 GCA_046082485.1 Actinomycetota bacterium | reverse complement strand
CGGCCGTCCGTGCGCGCCGACGGAGAGGTACGTGGTGCGGCCCGACTGCACCAACTCCTCGGCGATCTGCGCACCCGACGAACCCGCCCCCACCACGAGCACGGCTCCTGCCGGCAACTGCTGCGGGTTGCGGTACTCGTTCGAGTGCATCTGCAGCACGCCGCTGTCGGCGGGCACCAGTGCCGGCACCACCGGCTTCTGGAACGGGCCGGTCGCGGCCACCACGTAGTCGGCCTCGATGTCACCGGCGGAGGTGTGCACCAGGAAGCCCGGGCGGCCGTCGAGTCGTCGCACCTCGGTGACCTCCACGCCACATCGCACGGGCGAACCGTTCTGCTCGGCATACGCCACGAAGTAGTCGGCGATCTCCTCCTTGCCGGGGAAGCCGTCGGGGTCACACCCGCTGAACTGCAGGTCGGGGAACCGGTCGTGCCACGCCGGGCCATTGGCCACCAGCGAATCCCATCGACCCGTGCGCCACCGTTCGGCGACGCGGTTCCGCTCCAGCACCACGTGATCGACGCCGATGGCCCCGAGGTGCCGGCTCATGGCAAGGCCGGCCTGGCCGCCACCGACCACCACCACCTCGTGCCGCTCCGTTGCCATCTGCTTCCCCCGCCGTCGATCGGTCTGCGCCCAGGGCGCCGACGCCACAGCCTGTTGGAGCGGCGGACCGGTGTCAAACATGCTCGCGTCGGGCCTGCCTTGCCACCCACGGCCCGCGAGCCGCTTCCGCGCGAGCGAGGCGCCAGGCGCGGAGCCGGGCGCCTCGTTGCCTCGCCACGACCTTTGGCGGAGGTGGACGGGAATCGAACCCGCCGGACGGGGATCGCCCGTCCCGACCGTTTTGAAGACGGCGGAGCCCACCAGGTGCCCGGACACCTCCGTGGCACACCGTAGACGGAGTTCGCTACCCTTTCCGCCATGAAGCGTCTGATCGTGCTGATCGCCCTCATCGGCCTGCTCGCTGCTGCGGCCAAGAAGCTGCAGTCCTGAGCCCCGCGCTGTTCTGCTCGCAGACCGCACTCGACCGCTACGGGTCGGTGTGGCAGTCACTCGTGCCCGACCTCGGCTTCGTGATGCTCCCGCGTGAGGGTCGGGTCGCCGACGAGCAGGTCGAGCGCATCGACCTGGCCGTGTTCTCCTCCGACCTGTGGCGGGAGGGGCGCAGCAGCACGTTCATGCGGGTGCTGCTCGACGCCCCTCGGGCCGTGTGGCTGCACATGTTCTCGGCCGGTCTCGACAACCCGGTGTTCGCCGTGCTCGGCGAACGCGGCATCACCGTCACGCATTCCGCTGGCTCCTCCGCCGTGCCCATCGCCCACACGGTGATGATGCAGTTGATCGCCATGTGCCGACGGGGCCGCGGGTGGCACCTGGCCCAGGCCGACCGGCGATGGGACCTCGGCGAGGTGGACGACGTGGAGGGTCGCCGGGTCACGGTGGTGGGCCTCGGTGCCATCGGTGCAGAGGTGGCCCGACTCGCCCAGCAGTTCGGCATGCACGTCACCGGTCTGCGCCGCTCGCCCGATGGCAGCGAGCCCTGCACCACGGTGCCCATCGGCGAACTGCACACCGTGCTGCCGCACACCGACGACCTCGTGCTGACAGCGCCGCTCACCGCCGAGACCCGCGGCATCATCGGGGAGAGGGAACTGGCCCTGCTGCCTGCCGGCGCGCGCCTGGTGAACGTGGGGCGCGGCGAACTGGTCGACGAGGCGGCGCTCGTCGAGGCACTGCGCGCAGGGCACCTGGGTGCGGCGGCGCTCGACGTGTTCACCACGGAACCACTGCCCGACGAGAGCCCGCTGTGGTCGATGCCGAACGTGCTGGTCAGCCCGCACAGTTCGGGTTCCACCGACCTCGCCGAGCAACGCGCCGCCGACGTTTTCCACGAGAACCTCCGTCGGTTCGCCACCGGCGAACCGCTGCGCAACGTCGGCTACGGCAGCGAATTCCCCGCGATGCAGCCCCGGTGAACACTTCGCGAACTCGTTGACGCGTGCGCCACCGGTCGATAGGAACAAGGCTCCGTCCGAGAGGCAGGTGGCGGTGGCCAACGGGTCGCACATCGAACTCGAACTGAAGTTGCGCGTGCCCGAGCAGTCGGCCCACGCCGTGCAGTCGCGGGTCGACCTACGCGGCAAGGCCGCCGCCACGCACCTCGAAGCCGTGTACTACGACACACCCGACCACCGGCTCGCAGCGGCGGGAATGGGCTGGCGCGTGCGCCGCGAGGGTGGCCAGTGGGTGCAGACACTGAAGGCACAGCGATCCGACGGCGGCGACGGCATGGGTCGTGAGGAGCACAACGTGGCCGTGCGCAGCCGGCGCCGGCCCGACGCGGACGCCATCCGCCACGCCGGCACCCCGGGCGGCGAGCGACTGCTGGCGCTGCTGGCAGACCTTGCCGAGCAACCGACCGATCGGTTCCGCACCGACGTGCGCCGACTGAGCCGGCGCACCCGCGTGCCGGGCGGCACGGTGGAACTGGCCTTCGACCGCGGACGCATCATCGCGGCCGACCGCCACGTGTCGGTGTGCGAGTTGGAGATCGAGCTCGTGTCGGGCAGGCCGCACGCCGTGATCGCCGCAGCGCGAGGTTGGGTGCAGCGCCACGGACTGTGGATCGACACCCTCACCAAGAGCCATCGCGGCACGATGCTGGCCGACGACGCGACGATGGCCGAGCACGTGCGCACCCCCACACCACGGTTGCGTGCCGACATGTCGGTGGACGCTGCGGTTCGGGAGATGATGCGCGCCTGCCTCGTGCAGGTGATGGGCAACTCGAGTGCCGTGGCGGGCGGTCTGGGTGACGACGAACACGTGCACCAGGCCCGCATCGGCATCCGCAAGTTGCGCACCGTGCTGAGCGTGTTCGGCCGCCACGTCGACACGCTCGACCCGTCGTGGCAGCCACGCCTCGCGGAGGTCTTCACCGTGCTCGGAGCCGGGCGTGATCGAACGGTGGTGCTCACCCAGTGGGCCGACGCGCTCCGCGATGCGGGGGCTCCGCCGATCACGCCGCCGCTCGCCGACGCAGCCGACCCCGGCGACATCTTCCGCAGCGCGCCCTACAACCTGCTGCTGCTCGAGTTGCTCGACCACGTGCACGGCGCGCCGGTCGACGACGACCAACCCCTCGTCGACGTGGTGGCAAAGGAACTGCAACGGCTCCGTCGACGCTGCCTGTCGAATCCCAAGCGGTTCCCGCGCCTCGCCGAGACCGAACAGCACGACGTGCGGAAGCGGTTGAAGCGCCTGCGGTACGTGGCGGAACTGACCGCTTCGCTGTTCCCCGCGAAGGCATCGCGCCGGTACGTGCGCTCGCTCGCACCGGCTCAGGAGGTGCTGGGCACGCTGAACGACCTGGGTGTGGCGATCGAGCTGTACCGCGAGGTGGTTCCGCACGACCCGACGGCATGGTTCGCGGTGGGATGGCTCACGTCGCGTCGCGCCTCCGCAGTGAAGCAGTGCGTCTCGCCCCTGCGCGATGCCGCGGCGGCGAAGCGCTACTGGCGCGACTGAACCCCGCCCGGTTGGTGACCGGCACGGCCACCGATATGGTCGCCCGTGACTTCCCCCTGTGCATCGGAACCCAGTCCTCAGGGGTGGTTCATGTTCGTCTGCTGGTCCTCCAAGGGCGGCACCGGCACCACGGTGGTGTCGGCCGCATTCGCCCTCGTCCTCTCGTCGTCACGGTCGGCCGTGCTGGTCGACCTCGGGGGTGATGCCCCGGCTGCACTCGGCCTTCCCGAGCCACAGGGCCCGGGTGTGCACGATTGGCTCGCTTCCCCCGGCGCCGACGGCGACGCGCTGCATCGCCTGCTCGTGCCCGTCACCGACACCCTCCAACTGCTGCCGCGAGGGCACCGAGCCGCGTCGGTTCCCGAACAGCGTTGGGCCGACCTCGCCGTCGCACTGGCCGCGCTTCCCGGTGCGGTCGTCGTGGACGGCGGGCCCGGTGTGCCCGCCACGGAACTGATGGCCTCGGCGGCGCACTCGCTGCTCGTCACACGACAGTGCTACCTCGCGCTGCGGCGCGTGGTCGGGCACGGCCCGCAGCCCACCGGAGTGGTGCTCGTCACCGAACCGGGCAGGGCGCTGACCGCTCGCGACGTGGAGCGGGCGGTGGGCGCCGGCGTGGTGGCGGAGATCCCGTGGGACCCCGCCATCAGCAGGGCCGTCGACGCAGGAATGCTCACCTCCCGCATGCCGCGGTCGCTGGCCCAACCGTTGCAGGCCGCGGCGTGATCGACCTGGTCGCGGAGCAAGCGCCACTCGGCGGCCTCGAGCGATGGCTGCACGACCCCGAGGTCAGCGAGGTGATGGTGAACGGCGGCGACGTGTGGGTGGAGCGTCAGGGTCGTCTGCAGTTGGTCGGCGCCATGCGCACGGGCACCGTGTTGTCCGTCATCGAGCACCTGCTGGTGCCAACCGGCCGCCGCATCGACCGCAGCCAACCCTCGGTCGATGCGCGGCTGGCAGATGGCTCGCGCCTGTGCGCCGTCATCCCCCCGGTCGCCGTCGACGGGCCGGCCCTGTGCATCCGCCGCTTCGCCGCACGGGTGATTCCGCTCGATGGTTTCGCCGACGCAGACGTGTGCGACCTGTTGGGCGATCTGGTCGCACGACGATGCAACGTTGTGGTGAGTGGCGCCACGTCGAGCGGGAAGACCACCCTGTTGAACGCCCTCGCCCACGAGGTGCCCGAGCACGAACGAATCGTCACGCTCGAGGACGTCGCAGAACTGCGACTGGCACACCCCCATGTGGTGCGACTGGAGACTCGGGACGCGACACCCGATGGCGTCGCGGCGGTCACCCTCGCACAACTCCTGCGCACCGCACTGCGCCTGCGACCCGATCGACTCGTGGTCGGCGAGGTGCGCGGTGAGGAAGCCCTCCACCTGCTGCAGGCGCTGAACACAGGGCACGACGGCTCGCTGTGCACCGTGCACGCGAACGGTGGGCTCGACGCTCTGCACCGCCTCGCGTCACTCGTGCTGCAGCAGTGCGGCAACTGGCCGATGGCAGCCGTGCACCAGCACGTGGTGCGGGCCATCGATGCGGTGGTGCATCTCGAGCGTCAGCCCGACGGGCGCCGATCCGTCACCGAAGTGGTCGAGGTGACGGCTACCCCCGACCCTCACACCGGTGTCGCGGTGCACCACCTGGTGGCCGAGGGCCGGATCGTGCGACGGCCGACGAGGCACAGGGCATGAGCGTCGTGGCCGTCACGCTTGCCGCGGCGGTGGCCGCAGCGGCCATCGGCGCCTCGAACCTCGGCACGGCGCGGCGCCGACCAGTCGTGGCCCACCGCACCCGGGCCCGCACGCGGCATCAGCCCGAGGAATGGCCGCGGTTCCTCGACACGGTGGCGTCATCGGTGCGGGCAGGTCACACGTTGGCCACTGCCGTGTCGTTGGCGACGGAACGCACCGGTCTCGCGCCGCCGCCCCTGCCAGGGCGTTCGCACCGTGGTTCGGCCGCGGCGATCGCCGCCGAGGCCGACCGGGCCGTGGTTCGTCAGGCATTGCAGTTGGCCTCCGAGATGGGCGGCCCCGTCGCGTCCGGCCTCCAGCATGCAGCCGGCCTGCTGCGCGAACGCGCCACCATCCGCGCCGAGGCGCGCGCCCACGCCGCACAGGCTCACCTGAGCGCGCTCGTGCTGACGCTGCTGCCCGCCGGCTTCGCAGTCCTCGCCCTGCTGACCAGCGGGTCCTACCGCAGCGCGCTCGGCGGTGCGGTGGGCATGGGTCTCGCCCTCGGCGGCACCGCGCTGAACCTCGCCGGGTGGGCCTGGATGCGGCGAACCATCGGCAGGGCCGTCGCATGAGCACCGCCCTGGTGCTGTTGTCCTCGGCGCTCGCGTGTCTGACCCTTGCCGTGCCCGTGGGCCACCGCGCGCACCGACGACCCGGCACCCACGGCAGCGAGTCGGTGCCGGGTTCCCGGCGACTGGGGCCCCGCGGTCGGGCGTCGCTCGACGAGCAGTTCGCCGACGCCGTCGACCTCGTGCTGCTCGCAGTGCGGTGCGGCCACCTGCCCAGCGAGGCGGTGCGCCGAGCCCTTCCCCGAATGGGGCCGGATGTGCGACCTGCGTTCGAGGGGGTCGACCGTCGCGCACGCGGCGGTGAACGCTTCGCCGACGCGCTGGCGGCACTGCCCGAGGCACTCGGCGACAGGGCCCACGAGTTGGCCGATGCGTTCGCAACCGCCGATCGCGACGGCCTTCCCATCGCGCCGGTGCTCGAACGACTGGCCGTGCAGGCGCGTCACGATCGCAGGCGACGCGCCGAGGCACGCGCCCGGCAACTGCCGGTGCGACTCGCCTTCCCATTGGTGCTGTGCACCCTGCCCTCGTTCGTGCTGCTGGCAGTGGCACCACTGCTGCTGGCAGCGCTACGGGCCATCCGACGCTGACGCCCACACCACGCCCCACCACACCCCACCACACCCAAGGGAGACCACCATGGAATCACCGCTCACCCGCATCACCGTCGCCGCGCAGACGGCCTGGCTCGACCGCACCGTTGCCCTCGCCGACGACGACGGCCAGGCCACCACCGAGTACGCACTGGTGTTGCTGGGGGCTGCGCTGGTCGCGCTGATGCTGATCGCCTGGGCCACCGCGGGCGGCGGCGCCGGGAAGATCGGCCGGCTCTTCGACAGGGTCATGGATGCCGTGCTCGAGAAGATCTGACCGAACCGATCGAGGCCAATCGACGGTCGAGTTGGCGTTGGCGTTGCCGATGTTGTGCATCGTGCTGCTGCTGGTCGTGCAGGTGGCCGTCGTCGCAGCGCACCGTCTGGCCGTGCAACTCGCAGCGCGCGAGGCGGCGCGGGCCGCGGCCGTCTCTGCCGACCGTGCGGCGCCCGCCGCCGCGGCTGCCAGGGTGGTGTCGCTGCAGCCACTGGTGCTGCGCTCGAGCGAACACCGCGGTCTGGTGACCGTGTCGGTCACCTACCACGACCCGACCGACGTCCCCATCGTCGGCGCGCTGCTGCCCGACGTGACACTCACCGCAGAGGTCACGATGTCGATCGAGCCACTCGACGCCGACCGGTAGCGTTGCCCTCGATGGACCTCCGGTGCCGAATCACCTCGATGCACGGCGCCGCCACCCTGCACGTCAGCGGCGAGGTCGACCTGTCGACCCTGCCCCTGTTCCGCGACCATCTGATGAAGCTGGTCGATGACCACTTCGGTTGCACCGTGCACGTCGACCTCGACGGGGTCACCGCGCTCGACGATGCAGGGTTGGGCATGTTGCTCGGCGCTGCCGGTCGCGCCCGTCAACGCCAGGGCGACCTGCAACTGGTCTGCACGTCGGAGCACCTGCTGCGCAGGTTCTCCGTCACCGGCCTCGATCGCGCCGTGGCCGTGCGACCGGCGGGGTAGCGCGCCGCACACCCCGTTTGTCCTGCGCCTTGAGGTGCTCGCGCTGTTCGTCCTCCAGGGCGGCCTCCTCGGCCACGAGGCCCTTCATGCTGTTCAGCCGCCGCGGGTCGAGGGTGCCGGCGGCCACCGCCTCGTTGACCGCGCACCCGGGCTCGAGCTCGTGCTTGCAGTTGCGGAACCGGCAGTGGTCCATCAACTCGAACACGTCGGCGAAGGCGCGCTCGATGCCGTGCCCGCTGCTCCACAGGCTCACCGCCCGCACCCCGGGCGTGTCGATCAGCCAGCCGTCGTCGCCCAGCCGCACCAGTTCGGAGGCTGTCGTGGTGTGCCGACCGCGTTGGTCCCCCTCGCGTACATCTCCGGTGGCCTGCCGCGCATGGCCCACGAGCGCGTTCAACAGCGTGCTCTTCCCCACGCCACTGGCCCCCAGGAGGGCGATGGTGTGGTTCCCGAGGGCGTGCGCCCGCAGCTCGGCGACTCCCTCGCCGCTGATGCCGCTCGCGACCACGACCTCCACACCGGGCGCCACCGCCGCCAGCGTCGCGACCGCAGCCGCCCAGTCAGGCACCAGATCGGTCTTCGTCAGAACCACCATCGGCCGGGCACCGCTGTCCCATGCCAGCACCAGTTCGCGCTCCAGGCGCCGCTGGTTCGGTGGCGAGGTCAGCGAGTGCAGCAGCATCACCACGTCGACGTTGGCGGCGATCGTGTGGGCCTCGGCGCGGTTGCCGTCGAACGACGCCCGGCGCACGAACGCACTGCGGCGCGGCAGCACCTCCTGCACCCGCTCGCCGTCGTCGGAGACCACCACGAAGTCGCCCACGGCGACGTCGGCACCGATGTTCCTCACACGCAGTGGGGCGCCGTCCAGGGTCGCCATCACCGTGCTCCAGCCACGGTCGAGTCGGCTCACCCGTCCCGCCTCGGGGCAGCCGAGGTCGCGCCACCGCTCGAGGGCCTCGGCAGTCCAACCCAGTCGCAGGTCACATGGCTCGCTGATGACGGCCAACGGTAGCGTGGCAACCTGCTCGGCCGTGCCCGGCCGCCCCCGGAGGCTCCCCCCAATGCTCGTTCGTCTTGCGCGCTTCGCGTACCGCCGCCGACGCCTGATGGTGTTCGGCATCTGGCTGCCGCTCATGGTCGTACTTGCCGCTGCCGGCGGCTCGGTTGGCGACTACAGGACCAGTTTCTCGTTGCCCGAGAGCGAGTCGAAGCAGGTCGTCGACATCCTCACCGAGGCAGGCCAGGCCAACCGCGGCGGCAGCACCGCGCAGATCGTGTTCACCGCACCCCAGGGCATCGACGACCCCGAGGTGAAGGGTGCAATGGAGGCCCTGTTCACCGAGGTGGCAACGTTGCCGGGCCTCACCGTCGTCAGCCCCTACAGCGAGCAGGGGGCGCGATTCGTGAGCCCCGACCCCGCGAAGCCCATTGCATTCGCCTCCGTCGAGTACGAGCAGAAGGGCCAGGCCGAGTCACTGGAGCTCTCGGGCCAGATCAAGGACCTCGGCGACAAGGTGCAGGTGTCGGGCCTGCGCATCGAGTACGGCGGCCGCCTGTTCGCGGAGTTCGAGTTCCCCCCGAGCGAGATCCTCGGTTTCCTCGCCGCCGTCATCATCCTGCTGGTCGCGTTCGGGTCCGTGCTGGCCATGGGCCTGCCGCTCGGCACCGCCGTGTTCGGCCTGATGTCGGGAATCGGCATCGGCGGACTGGCATCCGCGGTGATGCAGATGCCCGAGTTCAGCACGCAGATATCGGCGATGATCGGCCTTGGCGTGGGCATCGACTACGCGCTGTTCATCGTCACCCGGTACCGCGAGTACCTGCACGCGGGGCACGCCCCGGAGGACGCCACCGTGCGGGCTGTCGACACATCCGGCCGGGCCGTGGTGTTCGCCGGCATCACCGTGATGATCTCCCTGCTCGGCCTGTGGGTGGTGGGTCTGTCGTTCGTGCGAGGCCTCGCCGTGGCCGGCGCGATCGCCGTGCTGGTGATGATGCTCGCCTCGGTCTCACTGCTGCCTGCGCTGCTCGGCTTCGCCGGACACCGGGTGGAGAACACCACCCGCGCCGCGGCATTGGGCGTGGCGGTCTGGGTGCTCGTGTCGCTCGCCGGGGTGTTCACCGGTGCGCTCTCGTTGCTGGCGTTCGGGCCTCTGCTGGGCGTTGTCACCTGGGCCGTCGGCTTCGTGCCCGGGGCGCGGAACTGGATGCGAACGCTGCTGCCGCAACGCCGCGAGAAGCCACGCCAGCAACAGGTCTGGTGGCGCTGGAGCCGGCTGGTGCAGCGCCGGCCATGGACTGCCTTCCTCGGCGGTGCGGCGGTGCTCATCGTGCTGTCGCTTCCGCTGCTCGACCTTCGCCTCGGCTTCGGCGACACCGGCAACCTTCCCGAGGGCTACACGGCCCGCAAGGCGTACGACCTGGTCTCCGACGGCTTCGGCCCGGGCTACAACGCGCCCCTCGTGCTGCTCTCCGACGACCCGGCGGCGACACCCCAGTTGCTGCAGGCGGTCGGCACGGCCGTGGAGGCCGACCCCGGCGTCGCCTTCGTCTCGCCTCCGGTGCCCGCCGCCGAGGGCATCACGCTCTGGCAGGTGTACCCAACCACCAGCGCACAGGACCAGGCAACGAGCGACCTCGTGCAGCGCCTGCGCGGCGACGTGCTGCCGCAGGTCGGGCTGCCGGTGAAGGTGGGGGGCTTCAATGCCGGGTTGGTCGACTTCGCCGACTACCTCGCCGGGCGTCTGCCGATCCTCATCGGTGGCGTGCTGGTGCTGAGTTTCCTGCTGCTCATGATCGTGTTCCGCAGCCTGCTGGTGCCGCTGAAGGCCGTCATCATGAACCTGCTCTCGGTCGGCGCCGCCTACGGCGTGATCGTCGCCATCTTCCAGTGGGGCTGGGGAAAGGACCTCATCGGTGTCGGCAAGGCCGGCCCGGTCGAGGCATGGGCGCCGATGATGTTGTTCGCCATCGTGTTCGGCCTGTCGATGGACTACGAGGTCTTCCTGCTGTCACGGATGAAGGAGGAGTTCGAGCGCACCGGCGACAACGCGTCGGCGGTCGC
The DNA here is from genome assembly GCA_046082485.1 of Actinomycetota bacterium. Classification (GTDB taxonomy): domain Bacteria; phylum Actinomycetota; class Acidimicrobiia; order Acidimicrobiales; family Ilumatobacteraceae; genus UBA668. Next base: position 5,899 of record JBJTXX010000288.1, on the reverse strand, counting down.
CGACGGTCTCGCCGTCACCGCCCGGGTGATCACGGCAGCGGCGCTCATCATGGTGTGCGTGTTCGCTGCGTTCGTGCTCGGCGTCGACCGCCAGCTGAAGCTGTTCGGTCTGGGCATGGCGGTGGCCGTGCTCGTCGACGCCACGGTGGTGCGCATGGTGTTGGTGCCGGCGACCATGGAGTTGCTGGGGGCGCGCAACTGGTGGATGCCCCGTTGGCTCGACCGCATGCTGCCTCACCTCAACGTGGAGGGCACGGTGGCTGAGGCCGACACCGAGCGTGAACCGGAGCTCGTGACCTCCCGTTGACAGACGCGGCCTCGCCGTGCGCGAAACTGTGTAACCGGGAGCCGCAACCGGTGCGGGGGGACATGGCGATGACGGAACTGACAGTGGTGCGACGGGGCTACGACCCGGCGCAGGTGCAACGGCTGGTGGGCGAACTGGCGGGCGAGTTGAAGGCGCTCTCGGCGGAGAGCGAGGCGCTGCGCGCCAGGGTGCAGGAACTCGAACATGGTGGTCACGGCACGGCCGAGTCCGCGCCCGGTGGCGACGCAGCGGCGGCCACCGACCCGGCATCGGCAGCGACATCCGACGTGTTCGCACACTGGAGCCGCGAGACCAATGCGCTGCTCGATGCCGCCCGGGCCGCCGTCGAAGCGGTGCGCTCCGAGGCAGCCGCCGACGCCGTGGCGATTCGGGCCAGCGCCCGCGCCCAGGCCGACCAACTGCTGGCCGAGGCACGCCGTCAGGCCGACGAGATGATCGCAGCCGCCCAACTGCACCACCGGGTCGCCAAGAGCGAGGCCGACGCCGTGCGGGCCACCGTCGAGCGGGAAGTGCGCTCCGAGCTGGCGAGCACCCTTGCCAGCAGCCACGCGGCCAAGGCCGAGATCGCCCGCCTCGTGGAGCAACGCGGCAACCTCACCCAGCAGTTGCAGCACGCCCGCGAACAACTCACGCAGGTGCTTGCACTCATCGCGCCCCCTGCGGAGCGGAGTGACACAGTCGATGCAGCCGGGTGACGAACCCCTCGACCGCCGACGCCGTCTGATCCGGCTCGCCGAGCAGGTCGCCCGCGCGCCGCTGCCCGCGCCACCACCGCCGATGGGGTTGATGGCCGGTCTGGCCGCGGTCGGCGTGGTCTCGATCGCCGCGGGCGTTCGGCTCGCGGTGACCGACGAGGGCGCCGCCGCGGAGCCGGCCGTCACCACCGTGCTGCCCACGGTGACAGCGGGAACCGGCCGGCCGACCACCAGCACGCCCGAGGTGGTGGCGCCGGTGCCACCCACCAGTACGCCACCAGGGGTGGAGGTCGCGCTGCCCGGCCAGCCGGAACGGTGGGCGGTACTCGCCGACGGGATGCTGCACCTCCGCGGCAGGGTGCCCGACCTCGCGACGGCGCAACAGGTGTTCTCGCGTGCGGCCGACAGGGTCGGCGCCGACGCGGTCGTCGTCGAGTTCTCCATCGTCCCCGATGCCCCGACGCCCGCGGACGACTCCGTCCACGTTCCCGAGGTCGCCAGGTTCCGGCCCGACTCCACCGCGCTGCTGCCCGAATCGGTCGACGCGATCCGTTCGATCGTCGTCGATGGCGCCTCACGTGACTCGCTGACGATCGAGGTGCACCCCGACGGCCTCGCCGCCGACGCGGCGCTCGATGCGGCACGCACCGACGCACTGCGCCAACTGCTGATCGGCCTCGGCGTCGACCCCGCCCGGGTGACGGTGCAGCAGCCGTTCTCGTTCGGCCCGGCGGTCGTGGAGGACACCGAGAACGCGCTCTCGCTCACCGTGCACGGCTGGTTCGGCTGACCCGCCGAGGCAGCCCTGTCTTGACAACACCGTGCCGACGCGCCTAGCGATACACGGGTGTCCAGACCTCTCGTGATCGTCGAGTCGCCGGCAAAGGCGAAGACCATCTCGAAATTCCTCGGCAATGCATTCGATGTGCGCGCCTCCGTGGGGCACGTCGCCGACCTACCCAGCAAGGGTCTGCAGATCGACGTGGAGAACGGTTTCAAGCCCACCTACGAGCTCACCATTCGCGGCAAGGAAGTGGTGAAGGACCTGCGTGCGGCCATGAAGGACGCCAGCGAGCTGTACCTCGCGACGGACGAGGACCGCGAGGGTGAGGCCATCAGCTGGCACCTGCTCGAGTACCCCAAGCCCCGCATTCCCGTGCGCAGGATGGTGTTCCACGAGATCACCAAGGCAGCCATCGACCACGCGGTCTCCAACCCTCGCGGCATCGACTACGGCCTGGTCGATGCGGCCGAGACCCGCCGCCTGCTCGACCGGCTCTACGGCTACGAGGTGTCACCGGTGCTGTGGCGCCGGGTGAACCGCGGCCTCAGCGCAGGGCGTGTGCAGAGCCCCTCGGTTCGTCTGATCGTGGAGCGCGAGCGCGAGCGCATCGCCTTCGTCAGCGCCCCGTACTGGGACGTCGAACTGCTCACCGGCACCTCACCGGCCTTCACCGCAACGCTCGTCGCGCTCGACGGCACGAAGGTCGCCACAGGCAAGGATTTCGGCAGCGACGGCACCCCGAAGAAGAGCGTCGTGGTGGTGGGTGAGGCCCGGGCGCGGGCGCTCGCCGCAACGCTCGAGTCGTCCGCGTTCTCGGTGCGGTCGGTGGAGGAGAAGCCGTATCGCAGCAGCCCGAAGGCGCCCTTCATGACCAGCACGCTGCAGCAGGAGGGCGGCCGCAAGCTGCGCCTCGGCGCAGCACAGGTGATGCGCATCGCACAGGGCCTGTACGAGCGTGGCTACATCACCTACATGCGTACCGACAACGTGGTGCTGAGCGACGAGGCCCTGGCGGCCGTTCGGGCCGAGGTGCGCAACGCGTACGGCGCCGACTTCCTGTCGCCCGCGCCGCGCCAGTTCAGCACCAAGGTGAAGAACGCGCAGGAGGCCCACGAAGCCATCCGGCCCACCACCCCCCTGCGTAGCCCTGATGTGCTGTCGGCCGAGCTGAACGGTCAGGAACTCTCGCTGTACCGGATGATCTGGCAGCGCACGCTGGCGTCGCAGATGGCTGACGCCAGCGGCACCACCGTGAGCGTGCGCCTTGCCGCATCGGCGAACGAAGCCGGTGCGAGCACCGACTGCGAGTTCGCGGCCAGCGGCACCACCATCACCTTCCCCGGCTACCGGCAGGTGTACGTCGAGAGCACCGACGAATCCGACGACGACGAGCGCGAGGCCCTGCTGCCGCCGCTGACCGTCGGTCAACCGGTGAGGGTCGAGTCGCTCACGCCGAGCGGGCACGCCACCACCCCGCCCGCCCGCTACACCGAGGCCTCGCTGGTGAAGCGCCTCGAGGAGTTGGGCATCGGGCGGCCCAGCACGTGGGCCTCGATCATCCAGACCGTGCAGGACCGTGGGTACGTGTGGAAGAAGGGCCAGGCCCTGGTGCCCACCTGGACGGCATTCGCCGTGGTCGGCCTGATGGAGAAACACTTCGACGAGCTCGTCGACTACACGTTCACGGCACGCATCGAGGAGGACCTCGACTCGATCGCCCGGAACGAGCGGCAGAAGCAGCACTGGCTGCAGCACTTCTACTTCGGCAACGACGACGACGGTCTGCCCGGCCTGAAGCGGATGGTGGAGGAGAACCTCGACACCATCGACGCGGCGGAGGTGAACACCTTCCCCATCGGCCGCGACCCCGACGGCAACGAGGTCGTGGTGAAGCCCGGAAAGTTCGGGCCGTACGTCAAGCGGGGCGACGACACCGCGAGCGTGCCCGACGACATGGCCCCCGACGAACTCACACTCGAGGAGGCCCTGCGCCTGCTGGCCGCACCCAAGAGCGACGTGCCGATCGGCGAGCTCGACGGGCTGCCGGTGTTCGCCAAGAACGGCCGATACGGCCCGTACGTGCAGTGGGGCACGGCTGACGCGCCGCCACCCGGGCACGACAAGCCGAAGATGTCGAGCCTGTTCAAGACGATGGTGCTCGAGCGTCTCAGCATCGGCGACGCCCGCGACCTGCTCACCCTGCCGCGCTCGCTGGGCACCGACCCGACGGACGGCCAGGAAATCATCGCCAACAACGGCAGGTACGGCCCGTACGTGCAGAAGGGCAAGGACTTCCGCAACATCACGAGCGAGGAGCAACTGCTCACCATCACGCTCGAGGAAGCCGTGCAGATCTTCAGCCAACCGAAGGTGTTCCGCCGCGGCGGAGGCGCCAACCTCGCGGCGAAGGGACCGTTGAAGGAGTTCGGCACCGACCCCGTGAGCGGCAAGCCGGTGGTGGCCAAGGACGGCAAGTTCGGCGTGTACGTCACCGACGGCGAGACGAACGCCTCGCTGTCGAAGGGCGATCGTCTCGATGCGATGCTGCCCGAGCGGGCGTTCGAGTTGCTCGCCCTACGCCGCGAGGCCATCATCGAAAAGGGCGGGGCTCCGGCCAAGAAGGCACCGCCACCAAGCGGGCGGCGGCGAAGAAGGCGGCCCCGGCCAAGAAGGCGCCGGCCAAGAAGGCGGCTCCCCGCAAGAAGGCCTGATCGGTCGCTATGGTGCGCCTCGTCATGTCGCGGGGTAGGTACATCGCATTCGAGGGCGCAGAGGGGTGCGGCAAGAGCACGCACGCGGCGCGCCTCGCCGAGGCCCTCGGTGCGGTGCTGACCCGCGAGACGGGCGGCACCGCGATCGGTCGGCGCATCCGCGAGATCCTGCACGACACCACCGTCACCGACCTCGCCCCGCGGGCAGAGGCCCTGCTTGCGGCCGCCGATCGGGCCCAGCACATCACCGAGGTGGTCGAGCCGGCGCTGTCGCACGGTCGACACGTCGTCAGCGACCGCACGGTCTACAGCACGCTCGCCTACCAGGGTTACGGGCGCGGCCTGCCGCTCGACGACGTGCGCCGCATCAACGACTGGGCGGTGCAGGGAACGTGGCCCGAGTTGGTGCTGCTCATGGAGATACCCCTCGCCGAGCAGGAACGCCGCCTGTCGAAGCGCACCCTCGACCGGTTCGAGCAGGAGGACGGCGGCTTCCACCAACGGGTGCGTGACGGTTTCCGGGCGCTTGCCGACGCCGAGCCCGACCGCTGGGTCGTCATCGACGCGACGATGACGCGCGACGACGTGGCCACCGCTGTCCGGGCTGCCGTGCGCGATCGGCTGGGCATCTGATGTTCGCCGAGTACGTCACCTCGGTCTGGGACGGCGTGGTGGGGCAGCCGACCGCCGTCGGGCAATTGACGCGCAGTGCCACCGATCCCGTGCACGCCTATCTCTTCGTGGGTCCCGCCGGCTGCACCAAGGATGAAGCGGCGCGGGCGTTCGCCTCGCTGCTGTTGACCGGTCACGACGACACGACGGCACGAGACGCACGGTTGGCGCTGGCCGGCGAGCACCCCGACGTGCGCGAGTTCCGACGGTCCGGCGCACGCATCGATGCCGATCAGGTGAAGGAGATCATCCGACTCGCGGCCCTCGCCCCGGTCGAGGGCACCCGCAAGGTGATGGTGCTGCACGAGTTCCACCTGCTCGACGCGAACGGTGCCGCCCGGTTGTTGAAGACGTTGGAGGAACCCCCTCCGCGCACGGTGTTCCTCGTGCTGGCGGATCAGGTGCCGCCCGATCTCGTCACGATCGCGTCGCGGTGTGTGCGCATCGAGTTCCGAACCATCCCCGATGCGACGGTGCGCGACGTGCTGATGGCCGAGGGTGCCGATGCCGCCACGGCCGAGATGGCGGCCGATGGCGCACGGGGCGACCTGTCGCGGGCACGTCTGCTCGCGGCCGATGCGGGTCTGGTGCAGCGGCGGGCAGCGTTCGCCTCGGTGCCGACCCGGCTCGACGGCAACGGGAACACGGTGATGGGTCTGGTCACCGCCCTGCTGAAACTGATCGACGACGCCGCCGAACCCCTTGCCAC